>SLSL01000205.1 GCA_007130465.1 Halanaerobiaceae bacterium
CACCATCAAATTTAAGGAATAGAGACCAATCATGACCTATTATAGCAAAAAATCCAATAATAAAAATAAGATATTCCGGACTTTCATATAAGATACTTCTTCCAAGTAATACTGGAAGAAATCCTTTAAAAATATCTATTAAGGCTACTGCTGCACCCATCTTAAAGCCTAACTTCCTGGCAACATTTGTTGCACCAACATTTCCACTTCCATAATTTCTGATATCAACCTTTAAAATTGTTTTAGTAAATAAATACCCAGTTGGAATAGAGCCAATTAAATAAGCAATCAATATAAGAATAAGAAATGCCATCAAATCACTCCATCTTAATTTCTTTTTCTAAATTTAATATCAAGTGAAGTTCCTATAAAACCAAAGTTTTCTCTTAAACTATTATCAAGATATCTTTGATATGCAAAGTGAACTAATTCAGGATCATTAACAAAAATTATAAAAGTTGGAGGTCTTACAGCAGTTTGTGTTGCATAATAAATTTTAAGCCTCTTACCTTTATAAGCAGGTGGTTGCCTTAGTTCAACAGCTTCCTGGATAACTTCATTTAATAATCCAGTTTTAACTCTCATTGAAGCCTGATCAAATACATACTCCATCAAATTTAAAACCTCTTCTACTCTTTGACCTGTTTTAGCAGATATAAAAGAAACTGGAGCATAATTTAAAAACTTAAGCTGATAATATATCTCATCTCTATATTCCTGGCTCGTATAAGTATCTTTTTCAATCATATCCCATTTATTAATGGCCAGTACAACAGGTTTACCTGCATCATGAACATAACCAACAATCTTTTTGTCCTGATCAGTAACACCTTCATTTGCATCAATCATCATTAAAACAACATCTGCTCTTTCAATGGCATTAATAGCTCTTAAATTACTATAATATTCAACAGACCAATCAACTTTAGATTTTCTTCTTAATCCAGCTGTATCTATCAGGTTAAACTTCCTGTCCTTAAATTCAAATAAAGTATCAACTGCATCTCTAGTAGTTCCGGGTTGAGGACTCACTAATACCCGTTCGCTCCCCATTAAATAGTTAACAAATGAAGACTTACCAACATTTGGTTTGCCAACAATGGCGACATCTAAAGCATCATCTTCCTCTTTTTCTTTTTCAATCTCTTCAGGTAATTTCTCAACTATTTTTTCATAAAGATCACCCATATTTTTACCATGTTCTGCTGAAATCGGTAAAACATCTTCAAATCCTAATGAGAAAAATTCCCAGGGTTCTTCGCCTTTTACAAATTGATCAACTTTATTAACAACAACAATAACATCTTTTTTCGATCTTCTCAACAATTCTGCAATTTCCTCGTCCTGAGGAGTCATTCCTGTGCGATCATCAACAACAAACAAAATTAAGTCAGATTCAGATATTGCCTGCTTTGCTTGAAATAAAACTTTTGACTTAATTCCTTCATCTGAACCAGGTTCAATTCCTCCTGTATCTACCACAACAAAGTCTCTTCCCTGCCAGGAACTATTGCCATATATTCTATCTCTAGTTAAATTTGGTGTACCTTCAACAATAGCCTGTCTTCTTCCAATAAATCTATTAAATAATGTTGATTTACCAACATTAGCTCTACCAACAATCGCAACAATCGGTCGTCCCATTAAAAATCACCTCCAAAATTTCTCTTATCTCATCAACTTTACATATCCTATCATATTCTAACGCTTTTTTAAAATCATTTATACTAAAATCATCTAAAGTTAATCCGTCATCGTTAAAAATTACATCAGGCAAAATCAATATGCCCATATCACCCTTATCAGACAACCCATAAATAATATCTTCAGCAGCTAATAAACCAGTTACTGTAACTCCTCCACCTAAATATCTATTTTCTATAACTTCTAAATTAATATTCTCGGATAGATTATTAATTTTTTCCCAAAAACTTTTTAAAGCCATCCAGCCTAATTTAGATGTAACAATTGTGATATTTTCATTACTTGATCTCTTTCTATCTTTATAAACCTCTTTAATCTTTTCATAATTATCAAGTTCTAATCTAGTCATTCCAATTCCATTTTCTAATTGAGGGAATTCATTATAATGTTCTGTATCAGGTATTCTTCTATCAGAAACTAAATAAAATTCATCAGATAAATAAACATAATTATAACCATCTTCATTTAATAATTTCTTCTGCCATCTCTTAACAATTTCAATTACATCTTCAGCTGATTCCTTATCATATGAATCTAGATCAGGCAAATTATCTCTATGTCCAGTTAAACCAACTGGGACTATTCCAATTGATTCAACATTTTCTCCAAGTCCAGTTAAATCTTTTAAGCTTTTTTCTAAATGTTCACCATCATTTATCCCTGGAATTAAAACTAATTGAAGATGAAAATTTATACCAGCTTCTGATAATTCTTTTAAATCTTCCATAATACTTCCTGCCCTAGGGTTACACATTAATTCTTCTCTAAGCTCAGGTTCAGTTGCATGAACAGAAATATAAAGAGGCGATAATCTTTCTCTTTTGATTCTCTCAAATTCATTACCTTTTAGATTAGTTAAAGTAATAAAACTACCCTGTAAAAAAGAAAAACGATAATCATCATCTTTTTTTAAAAGAGTTTCTCTGCTTCCAGAAGGCTGTTGATCTACAAAACAAAATATACATTTGTTTTTGCAATTTTTTAAACCATCAAAAACAATATCAGAAAAACCTATACCTAAATCTTCATTTTCCAAAGTTAAACTTATATTTTTCATCTTATTGTCATCAGAATCAATATATTTAATATTTAATTCTTCATTAAGAGATAAAAACAAATAATCAATATAATCCCTTAATTCCTCATTATTTATATTTACTATATCATCACCGACATTTAAACCAGCTTTATCAGCTGGTGAATTCGGTCTGATATATGCAATTTCAGCCATAATCTAACCTCCGTAACTTGATAATACCATATATAATAGGCTGAAGCAACAATTAATAAAAATAAAAAGGATCTGCCTTAATCAAGACAGATCCCTTATCGTTCTATAATAAATCTTTATATGCTATTCATCATCATCCATTAATGATTTTAAATCTCCTAATCTTTCGCCAATAGTTGCACCAGATGGCATTTCTTCTTCTGGATCACTTGATTGGTCATCTGAAGAATCACTTTTACTACTAGAACTTGAACTGGATGAAGAAGTAGTTTTTTCTTTTTCTTCAGGTTCTTCAAGCTCTTTAATACTTAACCCAACACGTTTCTGTTCAGGATCAATATTAATTATTTTAGCTTCTCTTGTTTCATCGACAGAAACTACTTCATCAGCAGTTTTTACATGACGATGTGAAAGTTGTGAAATATGAATTAAACCTTCAATTCCTTCTTCGACTTCCATGAAAGCGCCAAAATCAACTATTTTGGTAACTTTACCTTCAATTACTTCACCTTCATAATGCTTGCGAGCAAACTCTTCCCATGGATCTGGAAGTAATTGTTTATATCCTAAAGAAATTCTTTCATTTTCTCTATCGACTTCTAATACTTTAACTTTAACTTCTTGCCCCTCTTCTAATACTGAAGAAGGGTGATCAATTCTACCCCAGGACATTTCAGAAATATGAAGAAGTCCTTCAATTCCACCAATATCAACAAAAGCACCAAAATCAACAAGTTTAGTTACTGCACCTGTTATCTCCTGGCCTTTTTCCAGGTTTTCAAGAGTTTCTACTTTTGCTTCTGCTCTTTCTTCTTCCATAACTTTCTTGGCAGAAAGAACAACATTATTATTGTTTCTGTCAACTTCAATGACTTTTAATCTTAAAGTTTCGCCAACAAAATCAGATAAATCTTCTACATAACCAATTGAAACATGAGAAGCAGGGATAAAGCCTCTTAAGCCAACATCGGCCACGAGACCACCTTTAACCTCTTTTTTAACCTCAGCTTCAATTACTTCATCATTTTCATGAATCTTTTCAATTTCATCCCAGGCTACTTCCTGGTCAGCCCTCTTTTTAGAAAGAATCATGTTTCCCTCTTCATCCTCGAGGGTTAATATATTAACTTTTATTTCTTCATCTAAAGATACTTCATCATGAGGATCAGAAACATCACTATTGCTTAATTCTCTCAAAGGAATAAAACCATCAGTTTTATAATTAACGTCAACATAGACGCCCTGATCATTTATTTCAACAACAGTACCTGATACAGTCTGACCTTTTTCAAGATTAGCTATATCGTTATCACTGTATTGAAAAACTTCTTCCTCTTCGATTTCTTCAACCTCATCATCTTCAGCCTCTTCAGCTTCTTCAGTAGCCTCAGCTTCAGTTTCTTTAACAGCTTCAGCCTCTTCAGCTTCTTCAGTAGCCTCAGCTTCAGTTTCTTTACCAGCCTCAGCCTCTTCAGCTTCTTCAGTAGCCTCAGCTTCTTCAGCAGCCTCAGCCTTTTCGGCTTCTGGCTCTTCTTTGGTTTCAATCACCTCATCATTCTCTTCTTGAGTCTCTAATTCTTCAATCTCTTCTTGTGCTTTTTCTTCAATTTCTAAGTCTTTTTTTTCTTCACTCATTGCCTGAATGACCTCCTTTATTAACCAATCTGGGGTCGATGCCCCAGCTGTAATACCTATTTTTTTTATTTTTTCCAGCCAACTCCATTTAATATCATCTGCAGTTTCTATATGATATGTAGGAGTCCCTGTATTTGAACAAATTTCAGCTAATCTATTTGTATTGGCACTATTAAAACCACCAATAACAAACATTATTTCAACATCATCAGCCAGATTTTCAGCCCCTGACTGCCTAACTTGAGTTGTATTACAAATAGTATTGTAAATCTTCAACTCTTTAACCCTTTCTAATAATAAACCAATCAATTCCTTAAAAGATGCAGGTGATTTGGTAGTCTGTGCTACTATGCCAATCCTGCTTTGCAGATCAATTTCATCAAGATCGTTTTTATCTTCAATAATTAATGCTTTATAATCAGTAGCTCCTAAAATCCCTTTAACTTCAGGATGATCCTGATCTCCATAAATTAGAGTCTGGTAACCTTCTTCCATTAAAAGTTGAGCATTCTTTTGTGCTTTTTTAACATAAGGGCAGGTAGCATCTAAGATTGTCAGGCCCTTTTTTTCAGCCTCTTCAATCTTTTTTGGCTCAACTCCATGGGAGCGAATAATTATTACGCCAGAATCAATTTCACTCAAATCTTCCACAGATCTAATTCCAAGCTTCTCTAGTTTTTCAACAACCTGTGGATTATGAATAATCGGTCCCAGAGTGTAGACCTTGATATCACTTTCATCTTGAACTGCTTCCATAGCCATATCAATAGCTCTTTTTACACCAAAACAGAAGCCGGCTTCTTCAGCAGTCGTTATCTCCAGAACCTTCACCCCCTTTCAAATCTTAACCATGCCCTTTTATACTTTTCTCTATTCTTTCTATAATTCCTGCTTATAAACAGAATTTTTTCTAATTTTATTCATTCAATAGAGAAATTATTTTTGACATAACTTCATTTGCAACTTCTTGTCTTTCTTCTTTACTTAACTTTTTACCGAAATATTCTTCTAAAACTAAAGGTTCACCAATTATAACTTTCGTTCTTCCTTTTCTCTTGATATTCTTAATACCAATCGGTAAAATTGGTGATTTAGCCATGATAGCTAACATTACTGAACCAGAATGGGGTTCACCAGGTGACCCTTCAGGATAGCGGGTGCCTTCTGGAAAAATACCTAAAACTTGATCATTCCTCAAAATTTTGATAGCTTTCCGGAAGGCTCTACTATCACCAGTTCCCCTTTTTAATGGGAAAGCCCCTAATTTCTTTAAAAAAGCTCCAACTATTCTATTTTCAAATAGTTCAGCTTTTGCCATATAGTGAACTTTCTGAGGTATAATTGAACCGATTAATGGTGGATCCAGATAAGAAATATGGTTTGACATTACAACAAATGGCCCTGATTCAGGAATATTTTCAACTCCTTTAACCTCAACCCTCATGATTAATCTGGCATATACTTTAAATATATTTCTAGTAACTTTATAGATTAAATCAGCCAAATTAACCACCACCTTTCAGTAGAGATATAATTTTATCTGCTACTTCTTCAGGACCTAAATCATCTGATATTATCTTATATGAATCTTTAGCTTCTTTTAATGGAGAATGTTCTCTATTTGAATCTTTTTCATCTCTAACTCTAATTTTTTCTTCAACATCAGCTATATCAATATCAATTTCTTTCTCCACTAAATCATGATACCTTCTTTTAGCCCTTTCTTCAAGTGTTGCAGTTAAAAAAATTTTTAAATCTGCATCAGGAAGTACTCTAGTTCCTATATCACGACCATCCATAACAACATTATTATTACCTGCTAATTCCCTCTGCTTATAAAGCATAATCTCTCTAACTTCAGGGATAGAAGCAACTCTAGAAACATTATTATCAACATCTACTGATCGTATTTCTTCAGTTAAATCCCTTGAATTGACAAAAACAATTACTTTTCCATCATTATCCGGGGTAGAAAAATCTATAGATATATTTTTAGCAATTTCAATAATTACATCATCATCGTCCATATTAATATCTCTCTCCAGTGCAAGATAAGTTACAGCTCTATACATTGCTCCAGTATCAATATACTTAAAATCTAGTTTTGTAGCAATAATCTTAGCTACAGTCGATTTTCCTGCACCTGAAGGACCATCTATTGCTATAGTCTCTGCCATATATCCCATCCTCTCAAAAACTAATCTATCAAATCAGGCCTTAAATTAGCAGCTTCATTTAGATATATATGCTTAACATCCCTGTTATTTGGCCTTTCTAAATAAATTAAGAGTCTTATTGTATGGTTTAAACTACCTTCAATTTCAGGCTCCACAGAGCTGAATAAAGGTATCTTATCAAAGCCTAAATCTCTAAAAGCCTTTGCAGGATAATAACTTTTAATGTCAGCTGTCGTAGAAAAAGTTATACTTATTATTTCAGACTCTTGTATACCATTGCTTGACCATAATTCATTAATTAATTCTTCAACAGCTTTTTGTACTGACTTTTGGCTATCTTTATTAATTGTAGTAGCTCCTCTAATAGCAAGCATTAATTAACCACCATCTCTTTCATTAATTTCACCTAAATTCATCAAAGCTCTTTTAGCAGCTTTTTGTTCTGCTTCTTTTTTTGTGGAACCACTACCTTTTCCTAATCTTTCGCCATTTAAGAGAACTTCCATCTTAAACTCTTTATTATGATCAGGCCCCAATTCTTCTATTATCTTATATTCAGGTCTATAATCAGAATTTTGTTGAACATACTCCTGCAATACAGTCTTAAAATCCTTATTATATTCACCAGTTTTTACTAATTCAATATCTTCATTAAAAAGTTCATTAATAAATTGCTTTGCTGGCTTAAAACCCTGATCAAGATAAATTGCTCCAAAAATTGCTTCAAGTGCATCAGCTAAAATAGAATCTCTGTCTCTACCTCCAGTCATTTCTTCTCCCCGACCGAGTAGAATATGCTTGCTCAAATCAATATCTCTAGCTTTCCTTGCTAAAGTTACTGAACTTACCAATATAGCCCTCATTTTAGCAAGCCCACCTTCTGGCATCTCTCCATAATCTTCAAATATTTTTGTAGCAATTGAGAGGCCAAGAACCGAATCGCCAAGGAACTCAAGCCTCTCATTATTATTTAATGCTAAATCAGGGTTTTCATTTGGAAAAGATTTATGTGTTACAGCTTTTAGCAGAAGTGATTTATCATTAAATTCTACTTTCAATTTTTCTTCTAATTGATAAATATCTGCTTTCAGCATAATATCTTTCATTACAATACTCACCCTATCTTATTTAATTAATTTATTCAGTATATTCGCCAACAATCAGACAGGCATTATGTCCACCAAAACCGAATGAATTACTCATAGAATATTTTAAGCCTTCAATCTTACGAGATTCGCCTGGAACATAATCAAGGTCACAATCTTCATCAGGATTTTCATAATTAATTGTAGGTGGCACTTCTTTATTATAAACTGAAAGTAATGAAGTAATCAATTCTATTCCACCAGCTGCTCCTAATAAATGACCTGTCATAGATTTAGTAGAACTGACAGCTATATTATCCGCATGCTCTTTAAATACAGTTCTGATAGCCATAGTCTCAAATTTATCATTAAATGGTGTTGATGTACCATGAGCATTAATATAACCCATTTCATTATAATCTATTCCAGCCTTATCAATTGCTATTTTCATAGCTCTAGCTGCACCCTCACCTTCAGGAGCAGGTTGAGTTATATGGTGTGCATCACCAGTAAAACCATAACCAAGAACTTCACCATAAATTCTAGCACCTCTAGCTTTTGCATGTTCTAAATCTTCAAGAACAACTGTTCCACTACCCTCACCAATAACAAAACCATCTCTCTCTTTATCAAATGGTCTACTTGCTCTTTCAGGCTCATCATTTCTTGTAGATAATGCTTTCATTGAACCAAAACCTGCAAGTGCAGACGGAGTTATAGAAGCCTCTGAACCACCGGCTATCATTACTTTTGCATCGCCTCTTTTGATAATCTCCATAGCATCACCAATTGCATGAGTACCAGAAGCACAGGCAGTTACAGTATTATTATTTGGGCCTTTAGCCCCTGTATAAATTGAAACCTGACCTGAGCCCATATTAGAAATCATCATTGGTATAAAGAAAGGACTAATCCGACTAGGTCCTCTGTCATGAAGTCTTTTAATCTGCTCTTCCATAACTTCAAGACCACCGATTCCAGAACCTACAATAACACCAGTCTCATTGGCAATCTCATCACTGATTTCTAAATCAGCATCTGCAAGAGCTTCCATAGCAGTATAAATTGCGTATTGAGTAAAAAGAGCCATCCTTTTTCTTTCTTTTCTAGACATATATTTTTCGGCATTAAATTCTTTTAACTCAGCACCTATTCTACTCGGATATTCATCAATATTCTTTATTCCTTCAATCTCACTGATACCAGATTTACCAGCTATCAAACTCGACCAAAATTCATCTTTTGAATCTCCTAATGTAGACAAAACACCTACACCTGTTATAACAACTCTATTCGACATTTAATTGTACCTCCCAGTCAATCTTAAACGAATATTTATATCAATTCTTTGAAAATGGCCCCGAATAAATCAACGGGACCATTAATTTATAATTTAATTATTTGCTTCTAGATAATCAATTGCATCCTGTACTGTTTCTATTTTTTCAGCATCTTCATCAGGAATCTCAATATCAAACTCCTCTTCTAATGCCATAACTAATTCAACAACATCAAGTGAGTCAGCACCTAGGTCATCAATAAATGATGCTTCTACAGTAACTTCATCAGGATCAACGGCTAATTCCTCAACGATTAAATTTTTAATACGTTCGAAAAGATCTGCCATAACATTTCACCTCCTTTCAAATAATTATTCAATAAGTAAAAAGTAAAATTACATTCCCATGCCACCTGTAACCTTAATAACTTCACCAGTTATGTAACTGGCTAAATCAGAGGCTAGAAAAGCTACAGTATTTGCAATCTCTTCAGGTTCACCAGAACGATTTAAAGGAATATTTTCCTTCATTTTATTTAAAGCCTTTTCTGGCATCTCATCAGTCATCTCTGTAGAAATTAAGCCAGGAGCAACAGCATTAACAGTAATTCCTCTACTTGCCACTTCCTGGGCCAAAGATTTTGTAAACCCAATAATACCTGCCTTGCTTGCCGAATAATTAGTTTGGCCAGCATTGCCGGAAATACCTACAATTGAACTCATATTAATAATTCTACCGGCTCTAGCCTTCATCATTGGCCTGATTGCAGCATTACATATATTAAATATTCCAGTTAAATTAACATCAATAACCTGCTGCCAATCTTCTAGTTTCATTCTCATTAATAGACCATCTCTATTGATACCAGCATTATTAACAAGTATATCAATTCTTTCAAATTTCTGCAAAGACTCAGCAATTAATTTTTCAGCAGCTTCTTTATCAGAAACATCTGCCTGGATAACTAAAACTTCAACATCAAATTTCTTTTTAATTGATCCAGCAACTTTTTCAGCTTGCTCTCTACTATTTTCTGAAGAATGATTAATAACTACATTTGAGCCAAATTCAGCTAATTTAAAAGCAGTAGCAGCTCCAATTCCCCGAGAACTACCTGTAATTATTGCTGATTTACCATTTAGATCTATCATGATAAATCACCAATCACTTTCTTTAAATCCTTGACATTTCTAGTTGAATAACAATCAACAGAGCGATCAATTCTCCTTAATAATCCTTTTAAAACTCTGCCAGAACCCACCTCTACAAAAGTATCTACACCTTCTTCTATCATCAAATTAATTGACTCTACCCAGCGAACCGAGCTGGTCAACTGAGCAACTAAATTTTCCTCAATTTTATTATTTTCTATAATTTTTTCAGCTGTGGCATTAGATATTATTGGTATATCTGCATCTTTGATTTCAACATTTTTAATTACCGATTTTAACCTGGTAACAGCCGGTTCCATTAAACTTGAATGAAAAGGACCGCTAACAGATAATTCAACAACTTTTTTAGCACCTGCATTATTTAATCTATCCATTGCAGTTGCTATTGCCTCTTTCTCACCTGAGATAACTATCTGGTTTGGAGTATTTATATTTGCAATCTCGCAAACTCCAACAACTTTAGAACAGATATCCTCAATTGTATCTATATCAAGGCCAATAATTGCAGCCATAGTTCCTAAACCAGCAGGTAAAGCCTCTTCCATCGCCTGTCCCCTCTGTCTAACAAGTTTTAAATTTTCTTCAAAATCAATAGCTCCAGCTGAAGTTAATGCTGAATATTCTCCTAAACTATGTCCGGCCACTAAATCAGGAATTATTCCCTGATTTTTTAAGTAACTATCAATAGCTGCACTCATTGTAAATAAAGCCGGTTGAGTATTTTCAGTTAAATTCAAATCAAACTCTGGCCCTTCAAAACAGATTCTCTTTAAGTCTAAATTCAATATCTTTTCAGACCGATCAAAAAAATCAGCAATTTCAGGATATTCATTGTAGAGCTCCTGGCCCATGCCCACCTCCTGGGCACCCTGACCTGGAAATATAAAGCCAATCTTACTCATACTATTCCTCCCCTATTTCTTTACAGGTTTTTTGAAGCATTTCTTCTGCTTCATTTATTATGTTATGTATTATCTCTTCAGAAGATAATATATTGTTTATTAATCCAGAAATTTGACCTGCCATAACACTACCAGTATCAACATCACCTTCACAGGCAGCCTTTCTTAAAGCTCCCTCTCCAGCTTTTTCAATCTCTTCTTTTGATGCAGATTTAGCTTCAAGTTTCTCTAATTTCCTAGTAAGTGCATTTTTAATTGAACGTACAGGATGCCCAGTAGATCTAGCTGAAACAACGGCATCTCTATCTCTAGCATTAATAATTTTTTCTTTATATTCATTAGAAGCCTGACATTCCTCAGCACAGACAAACCTGGTACCTATTTGAACAGCCTGGGCTCCTAAGAATAATGATGCCAATAAGCCTCGGCCGTCTGCAATTCCACCAGCAGCAATAACAGGAATATCAACAGAATCAACAATCTGAGGTATTAAAGTCATTGTTGTCAAATCGCCAATATGGCCTCCAGCTTCATTTCCTTCTGCTATCAGAGCAGAAATCTTCATTCTTGCCATTCTTCTGGCAAGGGCAGATGATGAAACAACTGGTATAACTTTACATCCAGCTGAGAGAAATCTTTCAATATATTTCCCAGGATTACCTGCACCTGTAGTTACAACAGGCACCTCTTTTTCAACAACTAGATCAACTACCTCCTCCACATAAGGAGATAATAGCATTACATTAACCCCAAATGGTTTATCAGTTATCTCTCTAACCTTGTCAATCTCCTGTGAAACTATTTCAGCCGGAGCATTACCGGAGCCAATAACACCAAGACCACCTGCTTTAGAAACTGCTCCTGCAAGTTCTCCAGTAGCTACCCAGGCCATCCCTCCCTGAATTATTGGGTAATCTATATCTAATATATCACAGATTTCAGTTTTAAAGAAACTATTCATATTCTTAACCTCCCCGCTTCCACTCTAGTACAGCACTGGCCCAGGTCAGACCTGCTCCAAATGCAACAAGTACTAAAATATCACCATCTTTTATTCGTTTATTTTCAACTGCCTCAGCAAGAGCTATCGGAACAGAAGCACTAGAAGTATTACCATATTCAGGTAAATTAACTATAACATTATCTTCATCTAATTTTAATCTTTTAGCAGCTGCAGAAATAATTCTTGTATTGGCCTGATGAGGTACAAAAAAATCAACATCTTCAGGCTTTAATCCAGCTTCTTTCAATACTTTCAAAGAAGCAGTTCCCATTTTTTTAACAGCAAATCTAAAAACCTTATTGCCCTCCATTGAAATAGTATGCATTTTATTGGCAACTGTCTTTTCACAGGCCGGATGTAATGAGCCACCAGCTTCCTGATAAAGAGTATTACCACCACTACCGTCAGAACCAAGGTGAGTAGCTAATATGCCACCTTCATCACCTGCTTGAAGTACAGCAGCACCAGCCCCATCACCAAATAAAATACAGGTACCTCTATCTTTCCAATTCACTATTTTCGATAAAGTTTCAGCACCAATTATTAAAACATTTTCATATTGGCCAGATTCAATAAATTGAGAACCAACACTTAAAGCATAAACAAAACCAGAACAACCAGCTTCAAGATCAAATGCAGCTGCATTTTTTGCACCTAATTTATCCTGAATCAAACAGGCTGTCGCTGGAAAAGCCATATCAGGAGTTACTGTTGCAACAATTATTAAATCAAGTTTTTCACCTGAAAGCTCTGCATCAGCCAGTGCCTCTTTAGCGGCCCTTAAAGCTAAATCAGAAGTCGGCTGCTCATCTGCTGCTATATGTCTCTTTTCTATTCCTGTTCTCTGCTTTATCCATTCATCACTGGTATCAACCATTTTTTCTAAATCATAATTTGTTAAGATTTTATCCGGTACATATTTACCAACACCGGTTATTACAGCTTTTTTACTCATTAATTTCACCATCCCTGGCGATCTCAGATGCAATCTCTGCTACTACCTGCTCTTTTATAGTATCCCGGGCAACCCGAATAGCATTATAAAAAGCAGTAGCATCTGAGCTCCCATGACCAATTATAACAATTCCATTAAGGCCTAATAAAGGAGCACCGCCATATTCTCTATAATCTACCTTGTTTTTCATTTTTTTTAAGTTATCTTTTACTAAAAATGCCCCTAATTTACTTTTGATATCTGAGGTTAAAGCATCCTTCAATAATGAAAACATAAACTCTGCCAAACCCTCAGTCGTCTTTAAGATAACATTACCGGTAAAACCATCTGTAACAATAACATCATACTCACCGGTAAAAATATCTCTTCCTTCAATATTTCCAGCAAAATTATCAATCCTTATGTCTTTATCAATTAACTCATAAGCCTCATTTGCAAGCTTACTACCTTTACCTTTTTCTTCACCGACATTCATCAAACCAATTTTTGGTTTATCTCTATTAAGTATTTTTTTAGCATATATCTGTCCCATTAGAGCAAACTGCTGAAGATATTCAGGCTCTGCATTGGCATTAGCTCCAGCATCTAAAATTAAAGTCGGACTCTTTTCAGTCGGAAATAATGTAGAAATAGCAGGCCGTTTAATACCTTTTAATCTACCTACTTTTAGAACACCTGCAGACATTGCAGCCCCAGTACTTCCAGCTGCTATTAGAGCTTCAGCATCTCCTTTTTTTACTAATTCTGATGCAACCACAATCGATGCATCCTTCTTCTTTCTTATTGCTTTTGCAGGAGAATCTTCCATAGTTATTACTTCAGTTGCATTTATAACCTGCAATCTTTTTTGATTAAAATCTTCACCCTCCAGGTAATTAAATATCAAATTCTCATTACCTACAAGTTTTATTGTAATATCATCAAAATCAGTAACTGCTTTCACAGCCCCTTTAACAATTGCTTCCGGTGCATTATCGCCACCCATAGCATCAACAGCAATTATCATGATAAGACCTCCAGATAATTATTATTCAACATAATCAATCTTTACTTATCTTCTAATAATTATATATAAAATCAAGGCCTTATGCAAATAATTTGATTTGCAAAACGATAAAATCTTGTAAGAAAAAAGACCTGCAATAGCTGCAGGTCTAAACTAACGAATATTAGTTTGAGGTGATTTCTTTACCTTTGTAATGTCCACACTCAGGACATACCCGGTGAGGAAGAATTTGTGCTGTACAATTTGAACATTCTATTAAATTCGGTGACTTCAATTTCCAGTGAGTTCTTCTCTTTCTCTTTTTGGATTTAGAAGTTCTTTTCTTTGGTACTGCCATTACAAAAACACCTCCTTTATTTCAAAACCTAATCGGTTATTCCTGGTTATACAGCTCTCCTAATTTTTCTAATCTAGGATCAATATCATCTTTCTCGCAGTCGCAACTATATTCATTTAAATTCTGTCCACATTGGCTGCAAATACCCTCACAATCAGGGCTGCAAACTGCTTTACTCGGAATCGTCAGGATAAGATTTTCTTTAAGTTTGTCACTTAAATCAACATGAGCCACGTCATCAATTTCTTTTTTTTCAATAATAAATTCCATATCAGTCTCCACTGAATAACTAAACTTTTCAAGACATCTAGTACAGGCTAACTTATAACTACCCTTTAACTTACCAGTAAAGACAAACTCATCTTCATCAGCATAAACATCAACTTTAACATCAAATGGCCCATCAATAGCAATCTCCCTCTGAAAATAATCGATATCTTCAGGAAGATACTCTCCAGTTATAGTAGTATAACTGCCTTTCTCCTGATATTTCATAAGATCAATTATCAAAAGGATTCCCTCCATAAAGCTCAAATTCTTTGAACAATACTACAAGCAAAAACTATTATACATCATAAATAGCCCTGATGTCAAGGAAAACTATTCAGCCAGAATCTCTGCTGTATCTCTGGCTATTACCAATTCTTCATTTGTCGGGATAACGAATACCTTAGTATCAGAACCAGCTTTTGATATTTCGACTTCTTTGCCTCTGGAATCATTTGCCTCTTTATCAAGTTCAAAGCCCAGATATTCAAGTCCATTAAGAATTCCCTCTCTAATTTCTATTGCATTTTCACCAATTCCAGCTGTAAATACAATCGCGTCAACGCCACCCATGGCAGCTGTATAAGCACCAATATACTTTTTCACTCTATAATTAAAGACATCTCCTGCCAATTGAGCTCGCTCATTTCCTTCAGCAGCAGCTTCCTGAATATCACGAGAATCATTACTGACTCCTGAAATGCCTAAGAGCCCACTCTCTTTATTCATGATATTATCAATCTCTTTGCTGGATAAATCTTCTTTTTCCTGCAAGAAAGGCACAATTGCTGGATCAATATCACCACATCTAGTTCCCATGACAAGACCTTCAAGAGGAGTTAAACCCATACTAGTATCAATAGATTTACCATTTTTAACTGCAGCAACACTGGCACCATTACCGAGATGACAGGTTACAATTTTTGAACTACTATAATCCTTATCTATAAGTTTTGCAGCTCTTTTAGCAACAAATCTATGTGAAGTCCCGTGAAAACCATATCTTCTAACACCATATTTCTCATAATACTCATATGGAAGTGCATAAGTATAAGCTTCTGCAGGCATGGACTGATGGAAAGCAGTATCAAATACCCCAACCTGCGGAGTATCAGGCATTAACTCCTGACAGACTTTAATCCCGGCAATATTTGGTGGGTTATGTAACGGAGCCAGATCAGAAACTTCCTCCATCTTCTCAACAACCTCATCAGTAATTCTAACAGAATCAGCAAATTTTTCCCCACCATGAACGACTCTATGGCCAACAGCATTAATATCATCCATACTATCTAAAACACCATGATTATCATCTAAGAGAGCATCGATTACCAGGCTAATACCTTTGCTGTGATTAGGAATATCTTCTTTTATAACAATCTCCTCATCATTAACTTCATGCTCTAAAAACGAATCCTCGATTCCAATTCTTTCAACAATACCTTTAGCCAGAACACTTTCATTATCCATATTAAATAATTGATACTTAATTGAAGAACTACCACTGTTAAGTACTAAAATTTTCATTTTTTTAAATCACTCCTGTTATTTTTTTATTTCTTTTTAAGATTATGCCTGAATTTGTAACTATACCTGAAGAGCAGTAATTGCTGTCAGATTTATAATATCATCAACTGAACACCCTCTGGAAAGATCATTAACAGGCTTATCTAAACCCTGAATAATTGGCCCTATAGCTTCAGCCTTAGCCAGTCTCTGTACTAGTTTATAACCAATATTGCCAGATTCTAGACCTGGAAAAACCAATACATTAGCCTGGCCTGCAACCTTACTTTCAGGAGCCTTTCTATCAGCAACTGAAGGAACTAAGGCAGCATCAGCCTGCATTTCTCCATCAATTAATAAGTCAGGATCAATCTCTTTAGCTTTTTTTGTTGCCTGCTGTACTTTTTTAACCAACTTATGTTTTGCACTACCCATTGTCGAAAATGAAAGCATAGCAACCTTTGGCTCCAAACCAGCTATTTTTTTGGCTGTCTCAGCACTGGCTACAGCTATCTCACCTAAAGTATCAGCATCAACTTTAGGATTAACTGCACAGTCAGCCATAATCAGCTTTCCATCCTGGCCAAAACTCTTATCAGGTACTATCATAACAAAAGCCCCTGAAACTGAATTGATACCCTCTGCAGTCTTAACAATCTGTAAAGCCGGCTTTAAGACATCACCTGTTGGATTAGCTGCCCCGGCCACCATTCCATCAACCTGATCAGCCTTAACCATTAAAGTACCATAATATAATGGATTTTTAATCATTTCTTTAGCATCTTCTCTGGTCAAACCTTTATGTTTTCTTAACTCAACAAAAAGTTCAATTAAATCTTCTTTCTCATCTGTTTCGTCAACTGGATTAATTACCCTGCATTTTTCAAGAGCAACTCCCAATTCCTTGCCATCGGCCAGAATTTTTTCTTCATCACCTAATAAAACAATTTCAGCAATACCATCCTTAACCAATTTTGCAGCAGCCTCTAAAATCCGACTATCTTCCGTTTCTGGTAAAACGATAGTTCGTTTTAAAGCTGTCGCCCTTTCTTTAATTTCATCTAAAAAACCCATGATTTCCCCCTTGCCTTGCTGTTATTAAAATTCTTTGATATTATAAAGTTAATTGAATATTCTAGTGAAAAATCTTTCAATATACTTAATTCAACATGATTATATAAATTCCTGCTAAAAATATAAAGTAAAACTTATCAAACTTTTTTGAAAAAGGTGATAATATGCAAACTACAGGCCTAATAGTCGAATATAATCCCTTCCACAACGGCCATAATTACCATTTAAACAGATCTAAAACAATCACCGATAATCAACCAGTGATAGCAATTATGAGCGGCAATTTCACCCAGAGAGGCGAGCCAGCCATCTTTGATAAATGGATAAGAACTAAAATGGCTGCAAAGGCTGGAATTGATCTGGTAATAGAATTACCTGTCTCCTATGCCATCAGAAGTGCCGAGTATTTTGCCAGAGGCGCTATCTTAAGCCTGGCTTATACCGGCCTGGTAAATAAAATTGTCTTTGGCAGCGAAAAAGGCCAGTTAGAGATCCTCCAGTATATAGCCAGCCTCCTGGTTTCTGAACCGCCAGAGTTCCAAAGAAAATTAAAGTCATATTTGAATAATGGCCTATCTTTCCCGGAAGCCAGAGCTGAAGCTATTAGAAAACTCCTTGGTGAAGATGCTTTTAAAGCAATTAATCAACCAAATAATATCCTGGGAATCGAATATCTGAAAGCAATAAAAGAATATGAGCTTCCAATTCAGGCAGAAACTATAGAGAGAAAAGATAGTAATTATCATGATAAAAGTCCAGGCCAATCAGATATTGCAAGTGCTACTGCTATCAGAAATTTAGTCTATAAAAACCAGATTGAAACAGCTTTAAAATATATTCCTGAATTCAATCAGGATTTATTCAAAA
>SLSL01000149.1 GCA_007130465.1 Halanaerobiaceae bacterium
AACCACTCATTTAGGCCGTGATATCTGGAGCCAGGTTATGTATGGAACCAGAACCGCTCTGATGGTTGGTATTATTGCTGCCCTTGTTGTAAATTTAATTGGAGCAACAGTCGGCATGATTGCAGGTTATTATCGAGGCAATATTGATAATGCTTTAATGAGAATCGTTGACATAATGTATGGCCTGCCCTTAGAGCCCTTTGCAATTATTCTAGTATTAATCTTTGAACCTAGTCTCTGGATAATAATTATGGCTATTGGGCTTCTCACCTGGCGGACAAATGCAAGAATTATCCGTTCCCAGGTCTTATCACTGGTTGAAAGACCATTCATTAAAGCAGCTAGAGTAGCCGGAGCAAGCGATCTAAGAATTATGTTAATTCATATAACCCCAAATATTTTGCCGCTGGCATTTCTCCAGCTGGCAGTTGCAATGGGGTATGCAATTACAGCTGAAGCAACGCTTAGTTTTCTCGGTCTTGGGCCGCCACAGATTTATAGCTGGGGAACAATACTTCATTCAGCCCGTCTTTCAGGAGCCTGGAGGACAGCCTGGTGGTGGGTAATCCCCCCTGGAATATTTATCTCTGTAACTGTTGTATCTGTGTTTTTGATATCAAGATCGTTAGAAGTCCTTACTAATCCAAGACTGAGAGGAGGTAGAGATAATGCTCCTGAACCTGAAGAACCTAAAAACGTACTACCGAATGAACAATAAAATAATTAAAGCAGTAGATGGAGTTTCATTTAATCTAAGATCAGGAGAAAACCTCGGACTGGTCGGGGAAAGTGGTTGTGGCAAAACAACAACTGCAAAATCAATTAACCGGATTCTACCGTCAAATGGTGGAATAGTTGGAGGTGAAATAAATTTTCAGGGCAGAGATCTGGCCCAGATGTCTGATAAGGAATTAAATAAGGTCCGCTGGCAGGAAATAGCAATGGTAACCCAGAGTGCAATGAATGCCTTGAATCCAGTCTATAAGATTGGAGATCAGATGGTTGAGGCCTTCCAGACCCATATAAAAATTAGCAGAGAAGAGGCCCTGGATCGCTCGGCCCATCTCTTTTCCCTGGTTGGTTTAGAAAAGAGTCGCTTAAAAGATTATCCCCATCAGTTATCTGGTGGAATGAAACAGCGGGTTGTTATTGCCATGGCAATGGCCTTAGATCCCCCTTTAATTATAGCTGATGAGCCAACAACTGCCCTGGATGTTGTTGTCCAGGACGGTATCTTAAAGCAGTTTGTTTATCTACAAAACAAGATAAATTCATCAATAATCCTGGTAACCCATGATATCTCTGTAGTTGCAGAACTCTGCCAGAGAACAGCTGTTATGTATGCCGGTAGAATTATGGAACAGGGTACTACAAGGGAAATATTCAAAGATGCTTATCATCCTTATACTTTGGGATTGATTAATGCATTCCCAACATTAGAAGCGGCTAAAGAAGATTTAATTTCGATACCAGGTTCGCCGCCAAATTTAGCTGATGAATTAAAAGGCTGTCGTTTTAAGGAGAGGTGTCCATTTGCAACTGAACTCTGCGAAAATGATCCAGAGATTCAGGAAGTTGCCCAGGAACATCTGGTTGCCTGCCATTATCCAGAAAGAGTTGCAGAATTTCGTGAAAAGACAGCCATCCCTGCAACCTGGGATCAGGATCAGGAGCCAATTGAAGTAGATAGTCAATCATTCCAGAAGGAAATGCTTGATGTTGGTGGTTTAAGAAAAGTATTTAAATTAAAAAGTGGAGGCTTTCTTGGACGGAAAAAGAGAAACCTGAAAGCAGTTGATGGCGTTGATTTTAAAGTTAAAGAGAGAGAAATACTGGGATTTGCCGGAGAGAGCGGTTCCGGTAAATCAACCCTTGGAGAACTGGTTGCCAGACTCCAGAAACCAACAGAGGGTAGAATACTTTATCTTGGCAAAGACATTTCAGGTTTAAGGAAGAAGGAACTAAAATCATTTAGAGAAAAATTACAGGTTATCTTTCAGGATCCCTATGAAACCTTAAACCCTCGCTTTACTGTCATGCAGACCATTATGGAGCCATTAAAGATTCATAAAATAGGAGATAATTTCTTCGAAAGATTAGAAATGGTTAAAGAGGCACTTCACACTTCTGAATTGAGACCAGTTGATGACTTTATCGATCGCTTTCCTCACCAGTTATCTGGCGGACAGCGTCAGCGGGTTGCCCTGGCCAGAGCGATCGTTCTGGAACCAGAGTTCATAATAGCTGATGAACCTGTTTCAATGCTTGATGTTTCAGTGCGAGCTGGGATTCTCAATTTATTAAAAAGATTACGGGATGATCTAGGAGCATCTATTATCTATATCTCTCATGATCTGGCTACAATAAGGTATGTCTGTGATAGAACTGCTATTCTGTATTTAGGTAGAATAATGGAAATCGGTGAAACAGAGACTGTAATTTCTGAAGCCTGTCATCCGTATACTAAAATGCTGCTTGCAGCAGTTCCGATCCCTGACCCTGACCGGAATAGAGAGAGAGTCGATCCTAGAGGTGAGATTCCAGATCCAATTGACCTGCCTAATGGTTGTCGTTTTCATGCAAGATGTGTCCAGGCTACTCCAGAATGTGGGTTTGAAGGAAAAGATCTGGAACAGGTTATTACCCTGGCCAAAAACCATCCAGACTATCCTAAACGTCATCAGGAACTTGAGAATATCAAGGAGATAGAGATTGATGGTTATAATATTGAATTGACTATAGATGCTGCAGTAAGTGACCATGATAATTTCGAAAACTCTCTTAAAAAAATAGCAGCTGACTGGAATAGTTCTTTGCCAAAAGCCGTTACCGGCTGGGAGTGGAGCTCTAATAAATTGACAGTTACTTTTGATCAAAAGGTCGAACCTGAATTAAGGACCGGCACTGGCGGTCAACAGGTAGCCTGTGTTTTATATTAATAAAAGATAACATTAAAATATCTGCACTGCCAGAGATTTACTGGCAGTGTTTATTTTTTTAAAATAAATTTTTTTATTTAAAAGAAGGAATTTTCTAATCTATCTCTAATAATATAAATAGCACCTCTAAACATGATTACTTATAAACATCGGTTATATAGTAATCAATATTATTTATTATTAATTTTCCGATTATTTGCAATAGTATTCAAACAGTCAGACAATATAAAGGGGGGATTACAGAGATCAGTCAATCTGATTTTTAATTAACCTGATACTTAAAGAAGCAAAAGAGGTGTTAGTGGGGTCTTAGAAGTCTGAAAATTATCTTTATTTAAAATAATTATCAGGAGCTGATTAATATGGCAGATGAAGAAAAGCGGGAATTTGAAAAGAGAGGTAGAGGATTAAAGGATATTGATCCGACAATATTCTGGGTTTCTGCTATTATTTCTGCAATTTTGATTGTCTGGGGAGCCATAGCTACAGATCATTTTGGTGGTATTATTGATAATGTCTTTAACTTTTTAGTAGACGGGTTTGGCTGGTTATATCTCTTCTTTACTATGGTTGTTTTCGTTCTGGTTTTGGTATTGGGCTTTAGTAGATTAGGAAGAATAAGACTAGGTAAGCCTGGTGAAGAACCAGAGTATTCAACCCGTTCCTGGATAGCGATGTTATTTAGTGCTGGTATGGGAATTGGCCTGGTTTTCTGGGGAGTAGCAGAACCGATAATGCATTATGCTGCCCCACCTTTTGGCATTGAAGCAGGTACAGATGCAGCTGCCCTTGAAGCCGGAGCATCTTCATTTTTCCACTGGGGACTTCATCCCTGGGCTTTATATGCATTCTTTGGTTTAATGCTGGCTTATTTCTCATTTAGAAGGGGATTACCACAGTTACCAAGTTCCACCCTTTATCCTCTTTTAGGTAAGAAAGGAGTTAAAGGTGGCTGGGGTAAAATCTTTAATATCCTGGCAGTCTTTGCAACACTCTTTGGAATTGCAACATCCCTTGGTTTAGGTGCCCAGCAAATCAATAGTGGATTAAATGAATTAGTTGGCATGCCTGTAAATAATAATATGGCTTCAATTATTGTTGTAGTTATTACATTTGCTTTTATTATCTCGGCAGTGACAGGTATCGACAAGGGTATTAAAATCTTAAGTAATATAAATATTACCATTGGCGGTATCTTACTTTTATTTGTTATTATATTTGGACCGACAGTATTTATATTAAGTTATACAATTGAAGCTACAGGAGAATATTTGAATCAGTTCTTAACCAGAAGTTTTTATACCGGTTCAGTCACTGGAGACCCCTGGCCTGGATGGTGGACTATATTCTATTGGGCCTGGTGGATAGCCTGGACTCCGTTTGTAGGTGGATTTATAGCTAGAATCTCTAGAGGTAGAACAATTAGGGAATTTGTAGTTGGAGTTGTCCTGGTCCCTGCTGCCGTAGGTATAATCTGGTTTGGCACAATGGGAGGAACTGCACTGCACTTAGAAATAGTGGAAGGAATAGATATTTCAGGACCAGTCCACGATGATATGGCTGTAGCCTTCTTCATAACTCTACAGCAACTACCATTAGGAGCAATATTGAGTGTGCTGGCGACAATATTAATCGGTACCTTCTTTATTACATCTGCAGATTCAGGTACATTTGTAATGGGTATGCTTACCTCTAAAGGCAAATTAAACCCCTCTACACAGGTAAAAGTTACCTGGGGTGTAATTGAAGGTTTAATCGCTGCTATCTTATTACTTGCAGGTGGTCTGGGAGCTCTGCAAACAGCTTCAATTGCCGGGGCATTTCCATTCATGCTCTTTGTAATAGCAAGTATGTTTGGCATATTTAAGGCGCTTAATGCTGATTATGCTATGATGGAAAAAGGAGAATTCATTGGTGATATAGATTTAGATTATTAATTAACTCATATCTGGCTGGCGATAGTTGTATATTGCCAGCCAGGCAATACAATAAAATTTTTTCGATTTAATAATCATGATTATATCAAAGGAGGGCAAAAAATAATGGCAGATTTTGAAAAGTTAAGTGAGAGCGTAATAAAAGGAGAAGAAGAGAAGGTTAAAGAGCTAGTTCAGGAAGCCATAGATGATGGTTTAGAGCCTAGCGAGATAATTAATCAGGGCCTAATAAGTGGAATGAATGTTGTTGGTAAAAGATTTAAGGCAGGAGATATGTTTGTTCCTGAAGTCTTGCTTTCAGCCCGTTCAATGAAAGGTGGCATGGAATTAGTTAAACCACTTTTAGTAGAAGGTGAGATGGAAGAAGCAGGCAAGGTTG
>SLSL01000236.1 GCA_007130465.1 Halanaerobiaceae bacterium
AGTCACATAATTTTAAGTTCTGATACAGATATTTTTAAAATACCTAAGGATGTTTCACACGAAGCTTTAGTTTCAGTTAGTTGTTCTGGTTCGACTACAGCTCATGCCTTTGAACTGGCCCCAGTTAAATTTGGTGATGATGTAATTATTCAGGGACCAGGTCCATTGGGTATATATGCTGTCGCCTTTGCTAAATTTTCTGGTGCTAGAGAAATTATTGTCATAGGAGGAACAGAAGAAAGGTTAAAGGTTTGTACTGAAGTTGGTGCAACAAAAATAATAAATCGCAATAAAACAACTCTTGAAGAACGTAACGACTTAATTCAGGAATATACTAATGGTCAGGGAGCCCAGTCAGTCTTTGAAATGGCAGGAAGCCCAAAAGCAGTTGCCGAAGGAATTAAATATGTAAAGAGAGGCGGAACTTACGCTTCAGCTGGTTTTGGTGAACCCAGAGGAACAGTAGAGTTAGATTGCTTTAAAGATATTGGAAATACAAATATTAGTTACCAGGGGGTCTGGGTTTGTGACGCAAGTCATACCTATCAGGCTTTACAAATTGCTCTTAAATATGAAGAACTGTTCAAGAAAATGGTTACTCACAGGTATCCATTATCACAAGCAACTAAAGCATTAGAAAAAATGGATAATAAAGAAGCTGTGAAAGCTGTTATCAAGCCTGAATAAATATAATTAAGTTAAGAGAGGTTATTATAATTATGAAAAAAAATCAGGTTAAAATTTCAGATCATGAGATACCTTTGTACTCTTGTAAAACAATAATTGTTGGAAGCGGCGCAGCCGGTTTAAATGCTGCAAAAAGATTATATGACTTTGGCTATAAAGATCTCTTGATATTAACAGAAGGATTAAAAAAAGGAACATCAAGAAATACCGGCTCTGATAAACAGACATATTATAAGTTAAGCCTTTCAGGTTCACATAAGGATTCTGTATATGATATGGCTAAAACTTATTTTGATGGCGGTGCAATGCATGGAGATATAGCTAAAGTTGAAGCAGCACTGTCAGTAAGATCATTTTATCATTTAGTTGAAATAGGCGTTCCTTTTCCTCATTCTGAACTAGGTGAATATGTAGGTTATAAAACTGATCATGATCCTGCCAAAAGAGCTACATCAGCTGGTCCATTAACGTCTCATTTCATGACAGAAAAATTAGAATTTGAGGTAAAGAAAAGAGATATAAATATTATGGATCAACATCAATTAATTGCTGTTTTAACTGATCATGGGAAAAACAAAGTTCAGGGTTTAATAGCAATAGACTTAAATAAACTCAATACAGATAAAGAACATTTTGTAATCTTTAATTGCAATAATGTTATTTATGCAACTGGAGGACCAGCAAAGATATACGATAAATCTGTATATCCAGGCAGTCAGACAGGGGCCACTGGTTTAGCCTTTGAAGCAGGAGTAAAGGGGCAAAATCTAACTGAGTCACAATTCGGAATAGCCTCAACCAGATTCCGCTGGAATCTGTCTGGAACTTATCAACAGGTTATTCCCCGATATATATCTACTGATCAGAATGGAAATGATGAAAAAGAATTTCTTAATGATTATTTCAATAATGCTAAAGATATGATAAATGCAATATTTTTAAAAGGATATCAATGGCCCTTTGACCCTAGAAAGGTATTAAACCAGGGTTCTTCTCTTATTGATATATTAGTTTATAATGAACAAATAATTAAAGGGAGAAAAGTCTGGTTAGATTATACAAAGAATCCTGAATGGGCTAGTAATAGTAAAAATGATTTTGATTTCAACAAGTTATCTAAAGAAGCTTATTCGTATTTAAAAAATTCTGATGTTCTAATGGGTAAACCAATTGATAGATTAATTAAAATGAATAAACCGGCATATGATTTATATAAAGATAATAATATTGACCTTGCAAAGGAAAAATTAGAGATTGCTGTATGTGCTCAGCATAATAATGGAGGACTTCTGGGAAATAAATGGTGGGAGAGTAATTTACAAAACCTCTTTCCAGTAGGAGAGGTCAATGGTAGCCATGGAGTATATCGACCAGGTGGTTCAGCATTAAATTCTGGTCAGGTAGGAAGTTTAAGGGCTGCAGAATATATTTATAATACTGATAAAAACGAAAGATTAAATAATAAAGAGTTTATTAGTATTGTTAAAGATCAAATCATTTCAAAAATTAATTTTGAAGAAAAAATTATAAATAACTCTAAAGGAACTAAACCTAAAGATTTATTTATTGAAAGCAAAATATTAATGTCTGAAGTTGGTGCAATTATTAGATCATCAGAAAAAATAATAGAGGCTAAAGACTATATTAAAGATAAGCTAAGTAATTTAAAAGAAGAGCTATATATTGATAATAAAGTTGAATTAAAAACAGCTTTTCATTTATACGATAGCTTAATTACACAATTAGTTTATCTTTATGCCATTAATGATTATATAAATAATAAAGGAAAAAGCAGAGGCTCATATTTAATATCTGATCTTTCTGGAAAGAAAGCAGATAGGAGCCTGCCAGATATATTTAAATTCAATGAGTCTAATGATGAGTTAGTTGAATATATTCAGACAGTTAGTTTTAATATAGACAACCTGTCATGTCAATCAAAATGGGTTCCTAGAAAAGGTTTAAAAAATGATGATCTCTGGTTTGAAAATGAATGGAAAAAATATAGAGATGGTGAAATTTACAATTAATAAGGAGTGATAAAATTGGAGAAAAGAGAAACTATTAATAAGATATATTCTACAGGAATAGTTCCAGTTGTAAGAGCTAAAAATGCTGAACAAGCTATTAAAATAACTGAAGCAATAAAAGCCGGAGGTATTAATGTCATAGAAATTACTATGACTGTACCTGGAGCCTTAGGTGTTATTAAAGAGTTATCAGATAGATATAAAGACGATCCAGATATGCTGATAGGTGCAGGATCAGTTTTAGATGGCATAACTGCAAGACAGGTAATATTAGCAGGAGCAAAATTTGTTGTTGGACCGTCGTTAGATTTAGATATGATAAAGGTTGCTAATTTGTATCAGGTACCTGTTATTCCTGGTGCCATGACACCTACAGAAGTTGCAAAGGCAATGGAAGCAGGCGCTGAAATTATAAAAATATTCCCAGCTACATTATTTGGTCCCAAAATAATTAAAGCAATTAAAGGTCCAATACCACAGGCAAACTTATTACCGACTGGTGGCGTTAATATTGATAATGCAAAAGACTGGTTCGATGCCGGAAGCTTTGCAGTTGGAGCCGGTAGTGCAATAGTAGATGGTGCAGAATCTGGAGATTATAAAAAAGTAGAAGAAAATGCCAGACAATTTGCAGAACTAATATCTACTATTAGATAATTAAAATACTAAAAAGGAGGAATTAAGATGTCAAAAAAATTAGTTACTTTTGGTGAGATTATGCTACGTCTAACTCCGCCTGATAATAAAAGATTTGTTCAGGCTGACAGCTTTAATGTTATATATGGTGGGGGAGAAGCAAATGTAGCAGTTTCAGCGGCTAATTATGGCCTGAATTCATATTTTGTTACTAAACTTCCCAAAAATCCAATTGGGCGGTCAGCACTAAATGAAGTAAGACGTTATGGAGTGAACACAAACTACATAGCCCGTGGTGGTGATAGACTGGGTATCTATTATTGTGAAAGTGGAGCAAGTCAGAGAGGCTCAAATGTTATATACGATCGTGCTCATTCGGCAATTGCTGAAGCAGATTTTAATGATTTTAATTGGGATGAAATATTTGATGATACTGACTGGTTTCATGTAACAGGGATTACCCCGGCATTAAGTCCTAGAATGTCTGAAATCACAATTGAAGCTGTAAAGAAAGCACAGGAACTAGGTGTAAAGGTAAGTTGTGATTTAAATTATAGAGCAAAATTATGGACCCAGAAAGAAGCTAGAAAAGTAATGACTAAAGTGATGCAATATGTTGACGTCTGTATAGCTAATGAAGAAGATGCTGAAATGACCTTTGGAATAAAGAGTGGTTCTGATGTAGATTCTGGCGAAATCAATATAGAGGGGTATCAAGATGTAGCCCAGCAATTAATTGATAAGTTTGATTTAGAAATGGTAGGTAGTCATTTAAGAATTAGCCATAATGCCTCACTAAATGACTGGATAGTTGTACTTTATGATGGTGAAAAATTTGTGCAATCTAAAGAATATAATATTCATATAGTAGATCGTGTAGGTGGAGGAGATTCATTTGCAGGTGCATTAATATATGCTCAGTTAACAGATAAAAGTCTTCAGGAAACAGTTGAATTTGGTGCAGCAGCTTCTGCATTAAAGCAATCAATACCAGGGGATTTTAATCATATGTCTGTTGAAGAAGTCGAAGCAATTGCAAGCGGCCCGGCATCAGGAAGGGTCAAAAGATAATTAATATAAAAATACGCCGACCGTTAAGGTTGGCGTATTCCAAATTTAATTCAGGCAAAGAATCATTAAGGAGATAACTTATGTTAAACATAATAGGAGTAATATTTTCATTTATATTAGTTGTATATTTATTATATAGAAAGGTTAATCTAGGATTATCAATGTTAATAGGCTCATTTACAATTGGTATTATGGGTAATGGACAATTTATGAAAAGGCTAATAAATATTATTAGAACATTTATTAATGGACTTACTGAACCAGTAACTATTGAATTAGTACTACTTGTAAGTTTTGTTTCAATATTAGCCTATACAATGGAAAAGACTGGGATGATAAAAAAATTAATAAAATCAATTCAAAATTTAGTATCAAGCTTAAGGCTAAATTTATTAATAATACCATCATTAATTGGAGTTCTGCCAATACCAGGTGGAGCAGTATTCTCTGCTCCAATTATAAAACCGATAGGGAAAGATTTAAAAATGTCTAGAGATAGACTTGTATCTATAAATCTATTTTACAGACATCTTTGGTATTTTGTCTTTCCATATTTTCCTAGTTTAATTGTTGCTTCTTCTTTAAGTGGAATTAGTATAGCTTCAATTGCTAAATTACATCTTCCAATAGTTCTAATTATGCTTTTAGTAGGAAAATTATATTTTTTTAGAGGAGTCAAAGAACCAGAAATAGAGACTGGAAATAATATTAGCTTTTATGAAAAAATTAAAGAGTTTTTGTATGCTTTTTCACCACTATTGATTATTGTAGGACTACCTATATTTTTAC
>SLSL01000128.1 GCA_007130465.1 Halanaerobiaceae bacterium
AACCTGATTTTTGAGGGAATTATCAATCTAGGCAGATCAATCCCATTTATAATTTTGATGGTGGCAATAATCCCCTTTACCCGTTGGGTTGTAGGCACATCTATCGGGACAACTGCTGCTGTGGTGCCACTCTCTGTGGCGGCTATTCCCTTTATGGCCAGGGTTGTTGATAATGCCTTACTGGAAATTGACCCTGGAGTTATTGAAGCTGCACAGTCTATGGGGGCATCAAAATTACAGATAGTACTGATGGTGCTTTTGCCTGAAGCATTATCTGCTGTAATTTTAGGAATCACCCTAACTGAAATCAGCCTGGTTGGATATTCAGCCATGGCTGGTGCCGTTGGAGGAGGTGGTTTAGGTGATATCGCCGTTAGGTATGGTTATCAGAGATTCCAATTAGGCATAATGATTGAGACGATAGTTATTTTAGTTATTTTAGTCCAGATAATCCAATTTACAGGCAATAGAATCGCCAATATATTTGATCATAAAAATTAAAAGGAGATGAAAATAATGATAAAAAAGATAATTTCAGTATTCGTGTTGATTGGTCTTTTAATCGGTGGAAGTCAGTTAGTTATCAATAATAATGTCAGGGCAAATGAAGTTTTAGAGATTGGAGCAACTCCACTACCCCATGCAGAATTATTAGAACAGGTTAGGCCTGTACTTTTAGAGCAAGGGATTGAGCTTGAGATTGTTGAATTTACTGATTATGTTGCTCCGAACCTGGCATTAGATGATGGCAGTATAGATGTAAACTTCTTTCAGCATGAGCCTTATTTAAACCAATTTAGTTCTGACCATGGCCTTGACTTAGTCTCAGTTGGTGCTATCCATGTTGAACCTATTGGGCTTTATTCCAATAATTATAATGATATCGATGATTTGTCTGAAGGAGCCCTTATCGGGATACCTAATGATCCATCCAATGAGGGCCGGGCATTGATATTGCTCCATAATGAGGGATTAATTGAACTTGAGGACCCTGAAGATTTAAATGCAACCCCCCTGGATATAGTTGATAACCCGCTAAACCTTGAATTCAGAGAGTTAGAGGCAGCATTATTACCAAGATCCCTTGATGACCTCGACGGGGCTGTAATCAATACAAATTACGCCTTAGAGGCTGACTTGAATCCATTAGAGGATTCTTTAATTATTGAAGGTGATGAATCGCCCTATAGCAATGTCTTAGTTGTAAGAGCCGGCGATGAAGATGATGAGAGGGTTCAGGCTCTGTTAAAATCTCTCCAGAGTGAAGAAATCAAAGAATTCATCCTGGAGGAATATGAAGGATCTGTTGTCCCGGTATTTTAATTATAACATTAAGCCACAGGACAATTTTTAGTCCTGTGGCTTAATTAACAAAAATAATATAGCTAATCATCTTTTCCTAGTAAATTAAAAACTATTTCTCTCTAACTGGAATCCAAATCTCATAGCCTTTCATCTCTCCTGTTTCTGAGTCGACATCATAAGTTTCTAATTCTGGAAGAAAGGCATGCTGATAATCACTGGAGGGGAGCCATTCTCCATATATTTTCTCGTAGGTTTCTTTGATTTCAGATAAATGTTGACCAGAAAAAACTGCCCAGGTTGATGCTGGGATATCGATTTCTTTTAGTTCTAACTGATCAAATTCTGAAGGGGAGCCGATTGGACTCTCGATAGCTATCATATATTCCATTTCCTGTTCCTCTTCCTTGTAATCAAACATAACCCCCATTACTCCTAATTCTGAAGCATGTTGAGCTAGCTTATCACAGGTCCCATTTTCATCATTCTTTTTCCAGAATAGAGGTATCTCTTCAAGTTGATTATCTGAAACTTTTGATACTACAATGCTTTTCCCGATAACTTTAAAACCTTCTCTTTCAATGATTCTATGATCCATTATTAAAACCCATTCATAAATTTTATACATCTATTATATCAGAACTGATTAATAAAAAATATATTAACTAATTATAAATCAAATCCAGATCAGGTTTCTCCGTGCAGTAATAGAAAACCCAGATACTGAGATGCTGGGAAATCGCAAGCAGCAAGGCCGGATACGATCTGTAATATAATGCTATCGCCCATAAAAGCAAAAAGACAAATTTATACATTGCATTATCTGTATATTGAAAAGCTCCCTGCTTTACCAGACCCATTTTCCGATATTTTACTCTAAAATGATCTCCACCTAATGCTCTAATTAAGCCAAAGTATTTTAAGACTGACCAGAGTGTATAAATGACCGGTATTATAAGTAATATAGCAAGCAATCTTGCAAAATATAAATTAATATTCAATGTATTCTGGCTAGCCCTGGCAAGGGCCATTACAGTAAATGGCCGAGCAGCTAAAAACGGAAAGAAGATAATACCCCAGACTACTAAATCCAGTCGGCCAAACAGCCTGGTAAATAAAGCCTGCCCAAGCTGCAATCTAAAAACCAGAGCTACAATGACTTGATGGAGGCAGAAAATCATTATTCCAAGTATAAGCCAGGTTCTATCAGATTGACCTAACCAACTTCCCTGACTTAAAGTCATTTCTGCTAAAAACCAGGTTGTTGCAGCGATAATTATTAGAAATGCCAGATGGATAAGCTGGCCCTTAAAAAGATATTTTAGTGAAGAAGCTTCTTCTATAATAATTTTATCTGGTTCCATTGAAACCACCTTCCTAAAATTCATACTCTCTTTACATTTCAATTATATAGTATAAATAAAGGTGAGTAAACTGATGAGAATTTAAGATATTTATGTTATAATATGATTATACCAGATGGAGGTATCTAAATTATGTTAAATTTATTCAATACTGTTTTAGCTCAAAGTGGTCTATTTAATGGAAGATTTGGACATCATCATTTTGGGTATGGAGGTGGAATCTTTATGATGATATTATGGATTGTAATTATTATTGGTGCTATCTGGCTAATTAAGGAAGTCCTTTCAGATAAAAATAATGACCGTCATTATTATCGAGAACAGGATGATAGGTACAGGCGAAGTTCTCATACTGATAAAGAAAGTCCTGAAGAAATTGCCCGACAACGACTAGCCAAAGGTGAAATCACCAGGGAAGAATATGAAGAAATTATTGAGACGTTAAAGAAAAACTAGACTTGAAGCATAAAAAAACCTGGCTGTTAAGGCCAGGTTTCTTTTTGTTAGAGGCTACTTTCATTATAATTTTCCTCTTTGCCTTTATTTTCATCTTCCTTACTTGAATTCTTGAATAAGCCAAACATCATTAAAATATGAATCAGCGGACAGATTAGAAGTAATGGCCAGTATAAACTGGCACCTGTACCTCCTCTGCCAGCAATAAACCAGAAAACTCCCATCATAATAATGCAGCCTACTATCATTAAGCCCATATTATGACCTGAGCTACATTGTTTGTCATTCTTATCTCCCATCAACAAATCCTCCTTATCTAATTTATTATACCCAGAGATGTTGATTATACAAGTTAATAATATCTATTAGTCTATCTTTTGATCTTAACTATCTCTGGTTGAAAGCTATCATTTCTTTTATAGTGATTATCAATTTTTCTAAGAAGATACCATGAAAACCCAAAAAAGATAAATGAACCGGCCATACCAAATAATTCTAACTGATTAATATCTATTAAATTCCCTAGATAATTAAAGAAAAAATAACCTACAAAAAGACCGATTATCGGTATAAGATAAACCAGCAATGAAGCCAGCCGTATATTGCTATTGTCCATCTCTACTATTACCAGATCACCTTTTTGAGCATTAATAGGATTATTTACTTCAACTTTTATTTGATCAATATCATGGCTGCTATCTGCCAGGCCACATTTTTTCTCGCATTTATCACAGGCCGAATGACGAGTTATAATTATCTCAGCTTTATCTTTATTAACATTAGCAACTCTGGCTTCTTCTTTCATTTTCATAATAGCACCTCAATTTGTTGGTTAATGACAGCTGAAATCTTCGTCACTATGGTCTGAGTTAAAGATGTCTAATTTTCTTGCAAGAAGATAAAAAATTATTCCAAAAAAGGCTATAATACCAAAGCCGGCTAAAAGTTCACTCATAAATTATCCTCCTAACGAAATTTATTGCTGAAGAATTTCAACTTCATGGGGTGTGTTTCCAACTTCAATTCTATTTATAATAATCCGTTCCTTACTATCAAAAACTACTAATTCGTTTTCGCGGGCATTAGTGACTAAGACTTTGCTGCCATCAGGAGTGAATTTTATATGATTTGCATACTCACCAGAAGCAACAGTTTCAATTAATTCATGAGTTACTGTGTCAATTATGGAAACATCATTACTGCGTCTATTGGCAGTCCAGACTTCTCTGCTATCAGGTGATACATCTACTCCATGAGTTCCTTCTCCTGCAGGGATACTAGTTATTAACTCGTAAGTATTTAAGTCAATAACTGATATTTCATTTGATTCCCAGTTGGCCACATAAACATAATTTCCATCAGGAGATATCCGCGCCTCATTTGGACCTTCGCCTACTTCAATATCTTCTATAACCTCTAGAGTATCAATTGAAATCACCTGAACCATATCCTCATCCAATAATGCTGATACTGCTATGGAATTATCATTATCAATTGTTACATGACTGGATTTTCCAGCTAATTCATTGTCAAACCTTTTAATGATTTCATTTTTCTCAGTATCATAAACCAATAAATTTCCGGTATCTTCATCTGATGGAGAAATAAATAATAACTTTCCATCAGGTGTTATATCCAGCCCATGAATACCTGCTTCTATATCTATTTCTGTAATAATTTCCTGAGAATCAACATCATAAACCTTTAAGATGCCCTTTGCCATATCTCCAGTATATAGATGTTTTCTATTCGGGCTAACTGCCAGGCCATGGCCAGTAACTTCTCCTATTTCAATAGTTCTCAGAATTTCTCCCTGGATATAATCTACAAGTGAAACAGTTCCATCGGCTTCATTTGCCACCGCAGCTATATAATTCGGAGTAAATTCCCAGTTAAGTTCATGATCATAACCTCTTAAATCTGAAATTATTAATTCTAATTCAGATATTGGATATAGTTGTGATTCATCTATATTCTGAAGAGAGACTGTAAAAGTTGCTGATGGATGATGACTTGACTTGCTTTCCCAGACCCATCTAAAGTTTTCTGATGAAATTTCGGTTCCGTTAATAT
>SLSL01000094.1 GCA_007130465.1 Halanaerobiaceae bacterium
TAAACTATACCTCCTCAACTGGTTTAAGTTTGGCTGTAAAATGTCTTAAAACTTCAGGTTCATATTCAAATTCCAGTCCGGTCAGTTCATCTTTATAATCCAGGATATTTATTAAACTATCAGCAACAACATCAAGATGGTTATTTGTGTAGACTCTACGGGGGATAGTTAGTCTCAGCAGCTCTAATGGTGATTTTAGCTGTTCACCAGTCTTTGGGTCCCTGCCTAATAGAAATGACCCGATTTCAACTCCACGCACACCAGATTCCAGATAAAGGGCGTTGGCTAGAGCCTGGGCTGGAAATTGGTCATAGGGAATATGGGGTAACATTTTAGCGGCATCAACAAAGATTGCATGGCCGCCAGCTGGTTCCTGAATAGGTACGCCACCTTCCAGTAAGCGATCTCCTAAATATTTAACCTGTTCGATTCGATATTTCAGGTAATCATATTCAGTTCCTTCTATTAATCCTCTGGCAAGAGCTTCCATATCCCGGCCAGAGAGGCCGCCATATGTAGGGAATCCTTCATAGGGGACCAGGCTGGATCTGACATTATTATAAAGTTCTTCATTATCTTTAATTCCGATTAATCCCCCCATATTAACGATTGCATCTTTTTTGGCACTCATTGTAAAACCATCACCATAGCTGAACATCTCAGAAACTATCTCTAAAATAGCTTTATCCTGATAGCCATCCTCCCGTTCTTTGATAAAGTAGGCATTTTCAGCAAATCTGGCAGCATCAAAGATAACTGGGAGGTCATATTCTTTAGCTATATTACTGGCAGCTTTAATATTAGCCATGGAAATTGGTTGGCCTCCAGCACTATTACAGGTTACAGTAATTATTAAAAAGCCTATCTCTTCTTTGGAGTGGCTTGCTAGAAAATCTTCTAGAGCCTCAAGATCAAAATTTCCTTTAAAAGGATGTTCTACTCCAGTTTTATAGGCTTCTTGAATAACTAAATTGACTGCATTACCTCCAGCCAGTTCGACATGGGCTTTAGTTGTATCAAAATGCATATTATTTAAGATATATTGATCCTCTTCAATTAAATGAGGGAAGAGGACTTTTTCTGCTCCTCGACCCTGGTGGGCTGGCAGGATATATTCATAACCAAAAATCTCTTTGGCAGTCTTCTCTAAATTTCTGAAATTGCGACTTCCGGCATATGATTCATCGCCTAGCATAATACCGGCCCATTGATTATCACTCATAGCGCCGGTGCCACTATCAGTTAAAAGATCTATATAGACTTGATCTGAATTTAATGAAAAGAGGTTGTATCCTGCCTTCTTTAAAGCTTCTTCCCGTTCTGATTTTGGTATCTGTTTGATTTTTTCAACCATTTTAATCTTAAAGGGTTCTGCTCGATTTACCATTACTGTTAAGCCACCTCCATATTATTGTAAGAAAAATTAAACAACGCACCTTCATTATACTCTGCTTATCCCTAAAAAATCAAGAAGAATAGCTAAAAAAATTATTAATAATTTATTTGACAGTTTCAAATTATTTAGTTATACTGAAGTTGAATGTGAAAATAAATATTTATGGGGGGTTATTTTAAATGCCTAAGAAAATGCAGTCCATGGATGGTAATACTGCTGCGGCTCATGTAGCTTATGCTTTTACAGATGTTGCGGCAATTTATCCAATCACTCCATCATCACCGATGGCCGAAATGGTAGATGAATGGAGCGCCCATGGCAGAGAGAATATTTTTGGTCAACAGGTTAAATTGACAGAAATGCAGTCTGAAGGTGGTGCAGCTGGAGCTGTTCACGGTTCATTAGCAACTGGTGCATTAACTACAACTTTTACAGCTTCACAGGGTCTTTTACTTATGTTACCTAATATTTATAAGATTGCTGGTGAATTATTGCCAGGAGTCTTCCATGTAAGTGCTCGTTCGGTGGCAACTCAGGCACTTTCAATCTTTGGAGATCACTCTGATGTAATGGCCTGTCGCCAGGCTGGAGCAGCAATGATTGCTTCAGGAAGTGTCCAGGAAGTTATGGATTTAGCTGGAGTAGCACATTTAGCAGCTATTGATTCCAATTTACCTTTTATTCACTTTTTTGATGGATTTAGAACATCTCATGAGATTCAAAAGATTGATGTTATGGAATATGATGAACTGGCACAGTTTGTCAATGAAGATGCTTTAGAGAATTTCAGGGATAAAGCGCTTAATCCTGAAAATCCAGTAACAAAGGGTACTGCTCAGAACCCGGATATCTTTTTCCAGGCCAGAGAAGCATGCAACAAATTCTATGACAGAACACCAGATATTGTTGCTGACTATATGAAAAAGATTAGCGAGCTAACTGGCAGAGAATATAAGCCATTTGTCTATCATGGCGCAGAAGATGCAGAGCATATTATTATTGCAATGGGTTCAGTTACTGAAACAATTGAAGAGACTGTCGATTATTTAGTCGAAAAAGGAGAAAAAGTTGGTCTTATTAAAGTCCATCTATATAGACCATTCTCCAGCAAATATTTCTTCGATGTTCTTCCAAAATCTGTTAAGAAGATCGCTGTTCTTGATAGAACTAAAGAACCTGGAGCAGTTGGAGAGCCTCTATATGAAGATATTCGTTCATTATTCTATGACCGTGACCAGAGACCGGTTGTAGTTGGCGGAAGGTATGGACTAAGCTCAAAAGAGACCAATCCATCTCACATCAATGCAGTCTTTAATAACCTCAAGCAGGCTGAGGCTAAAGATGGATTTACTATTGGTATCGTTGATGATGTAACCTTTACATCATTACCTGTTGAAGAAAAAATCAATACTACTCCAGAGAGTACAACTTCCTGTAAGTTCTGGGGCTTTGGTTCTGACGGTACTGTTGGAGCTAACAAAAACGCTATTAAGATTATCGGTGATAATACTGATAAATTTGCCCAGGGTTATTTCTCCTATGACTCGAAAAAGTCAGGTGGAGTTACTGTATCCCACTTAAGATTTAGTGACGAGCGAATTAAATCAACTTATCTAATTGACAAGGCAGATTTTGTTGCCTGCCACAAAGAGTCATATATTGGTCAGTTCGATATGATAAGTGACTTAAAGCCAGGAGGAACCTTTGTTCTAAATACTACCTGGTCAGAAGATGAGCTGGACGAACGTCTACCAGCTAATGTTAAAGCTTATATGGCAGATAATGATATTGATTTCCATATCATTAATGCTGTTGAAATTGCAGAAGAAGTCGGTCTTGGCCAGAGAATTAATATGGTCATGCAGACTGTCTTCTTTAAGCTAGCCGATATTATTCCAATAGATGAAGCTATTGATTATCTAAAAGAAGCAATTGAAAAGACTTATGGTCATAAAGGCGAAAAGATTGTTGAAATGAATAATAAAGCTGTAGATAGGGCCCTTGATGCTCTAATTGATGTAGATGTACCTGCTGAATGGTCATCTGCTGAGGCCACTGAAGATACAGATGAAGATGATGATAGACCAGAATTTGTTAAGAATGTTCTTGATGTTGTAAATCGCCAGGAAGGTGATGATTTACCTGTAAGTACCTTCATGGGTAGAGAAGATGGCTCATTCCCACCAGGAATGTCCAAGTATGAAAAACGGGGAATCGCAGTCCATGTGCCTAACTGGCTAGAAGATAAATGTATTCAGTGCAATCAGTGTGCCTTTGTCTGTCCTCATGCAGTTATTAGACCATTCCTTCTAGATGATGAAGAGTTAGAAAATGCTCCAGAAGGCATGGAAACACTTGATGCTATGGGTAAACAGCTTAAAGGCTTAAATTACAGAATTCAGGTCAGTCCTCTAGACTGTACTGGCTGTGGCGTCTGTGTTGAGACCTGCCCGGCACCTGAAAAAGCATTGAAGATGAAAGATTTCGATGAAATGGTAGAACAGGAAGCTGACAACTGGGAATATGTCAGTGAAAATGTAACCTATAAGAGCGGTTTAATGAAAGATGCTTCAATTAAAGGAAGTCAGTTCAATCAGCCACTCCTTGAGTTCCATGGAGCCTGTGCTGGTTGTGGCGAGACTGCTTATGCTAAATTAGTTACCCAGTTATATGGCGATAGAATGATTATAGCCAATGCTACCGGTTGTTCATCAATCTGGGGCGGCACAGCACCTACTCCAGTCTATACAACTGGTGAAGATGGTTATGGACCTGCCTGGGCTAACTCATTATTTGAAGACAATGCCGAATACGGTTTTGGTATGCATCTCGGAAATGAGCAGCTTAGAGATCGTCTGGTTAATCATGCAAAGGAAGCTATTGAATCTGGAGTCTCATCTGAACTAGAAGAGCTTCTTGAAGAATGGATAGAGGTCAAAGATGAAGGCGAAGCTTCTAAAGATGTTGCAGAGAAAATCAAGCCACTTCTTGATGAAGAGAGCAACAATGAAGCTGTTGCTAAGATTGCTAAGCTGAAGAAATATCTCACCAAGAAATCACAGTGGATCTTCGGTGGAGACGGCTGGGCTTATGATATCGGTTATGGTGGCTTAGATCATGTCGTTGCATCTGGTGAAGATGTAAATATCATGATCTTTGATACCGAGGTTTACTCAAATACCGGTGGTCAGTCTTCAAAAGCTACTCCAATTTCAGCTGTAGCTAAGTTTGCTGCTTCTGGTAAGAGAACAGCCAAGAAAGACTTAGCCCAGATGTTAATGACCTATGGTAACGTATATGTTGCCCAGGTAGCTATTGGTGCAGATATGAATCAGACTGTTAAAGCAATAGCTGAAGCTGAAGCCTATGATGGGCCATCAGTTGTCATAGCTTATACTCCATGTATTGCCCATGGCCTAAAAGCAGGTATGAGCGATTCTGTTAATCAGGAAGGAAGAGCTGTAGAAACAGGTTACTGGCATCTCTTCAGATTCAATCCTGAATTAGAAGAAGAAGGGAAGAATCCATTTAGCATGGACTCTAAAGAACCTACTGGAACTATGAGAGAGTTCATGGAGAGTGAGGTCCGTTTTGCATCCTTGCAGCAGACTTTCCCTGAAGTTGCAGAAGAACTCTTCGAATTCGCCCAAAAGCAGGCTGATAAGAAATATAAGGCCTATAAACGACTTGAAAAAGCCTATGAGCCAGAAGATGACGAAGA
>SLSL01000284.1 GCA_007130465.1 Halanaerobiaceae bacterium
AAAGTTCTGACATCAGAACATAGATTTCTTTTTTTGCACCAACATCAATTCCAACTGTTGGTTCATCAAATAATAATATATTAGAATTTGCATTAATCCATTTTGCTATTACAACTTTCTGTTGATTTCCTCCACTGAGGTTCTTAACTAACTGATTAATAGAAGGGGTTTTAATATTTAAGTCTTCAATATTTTTTCTAGTAGTTTCTCTTTCAACCTTTTTATTTAAAACATCATATCTTGAAGAAAACTTCGAACTAACTACATTACAATTATCACTTACCGACTGTAATAGAGCTACACCTTCTTCATGTCTGTCTTCAGGCAATAATCCAATGTTATTATTAATAGCCTTACTTGGACTATCAATTCTCACTTCTTCACCTTCAACAATTATTTTACCACCAGTAATAGGTTCGGCCCCAAATAAACTTCTTACTAACTCGGTCCGGCCTGCTCCTAATAAACCATAAACTCCTAAAACTTCTCCTTCATGTAATGAAAACGAAATATCTTTAAGCTCATCATCTCTTTCTAAATTTTCAACTCTTAATAACTCTTTTCCCTTCTCAATTTCTTCTTTATAATAAAGTTCTCCAACATCACGGCCAACCATCATTGCAATCAAATCATCTTCTGAGATATCTTTAACCTTTTCTGTACCTACATGTTCTCCATCTCTTAATACTGAGACTCGATCGCATATTTCAAAAACCTCTTCTAAGTGATGAGAAATATAAATTATACTAATTCCTTTTTCTTTAAGCATTTTAATCTTATCATGTAACTCATCAGTTTCTTCTTCAGCTAACTGGGCTGTCGGCTCATCAAATATAATAACTTTTGCATCTTTTGAAATTGCTTTAGCTATAACTACCATCCGTCTTTGGACATTACTTAATTTATTTAATTTCAATTTTGGATTTATATCCATATTTAAATCTTCTAATAATTCTTTTGCATCTTGATTCATTTTTTTCCAATCGATCAACCCATTTTTTTTAGGTTGTCTGCCAAGAAATATATTTTCAGCAACTGTTAATAATGGAGCTGTTATCATATGCTGATAAACAGCCGCAAGACCTATTTTATCAGCTTCAAGGGGGTTTTTAATATTTACTTTATCTCCCTCAAAAAATATATCTCCTTTATCCATCTTATGAACGCCCATTAATATTTTAATGAATGTAGACTTTCCAGCCCCATTTTCACCAATTAAAGCATGTATCTCTCCTTTTTTTAATTTAAAATTGACATTATCAAGAGCCGTAACTCCAGGAAATGTCTTCCTTATATTTTTAGTTTCTATTATTAAGTCATTATTTCCCACAATGTTACCTCCTAAATAAGAAGTATATTTAATAATTCACCCTCTACTTTAAAGCAGAGGGTGAATTATTTTAATTTAACTCATTAATGATATATTTTACATACCATATTCTTCTAAGATAGCTTCGGATCTTAAGTCTGTATCAATTAATTGCTGAATTTCATCATCATCTAGATTATCTTGAGTTACAAGTGTAGCACCTGTATCGATAAAGTCAGGTAGTTCTTCACCTTCAATAGCTTTAATTGCATTCATAACACCATCAAAGCCCATGGCAAATGGATCCTGAACAATAGTAGCATCAAGGTAGCCATCTCTTATGGCATCAATCTGTTGTGGATCAGCGTCAAATGAAATAGCCGGGAATTGATCTCCTGCATCAGCATCTGCAATTGCCTGAGCAACTCCTACACCAGTATGATTGTTATTAGCCCAAAAACCACCAAGATTATCTCCTTCTGCCAATATAATATCTTCTGCTGCTGACATTGCATCAGGAATTCTATTATCAACATATCTAGGATCTAGCATTTCTACATCAGGATTCAATTCAGTTATACGATCAATAAAACCATCACTTCTATCTATTAATACCTGAACTCCAGCCATCGCATTAATATGACCGACAACTTTTTCATTTAAGTCAATATCATATTCCTCTTCTGCTAACCTGGAGAATTCTTCTGCTGCTATTGCACCACCTTCAATATTATCTGTTGCCATAAATGTGTGATACATATCTGTTTCAATTAAGTTATCAACCAGCACAACTTTAATTCCTTGTTCATATGCCATTTCAACTGCTCCTACCGTTGCATCAGAACTTGTTGAAGCTAAAACAATTGCATCTGGTTGACCAACAACTGCATCTTCAACTATAGCAACCTGCTGAGCAATATCAGCTTCAGATGGTGGTCCTAATAAGTCAATAGTTACATTTTCGTTAACCTGTTCTGCAACTTCTGCACCTGTCATCATTTGCTGCCAGAAATCTGAATCTGTAGCTTTAACTATTACTGAAATATGATACTCGTCTTCTGCCATTGCTTCCATTTCAAAAACAGTTGTAAAGGAAAAAGCTAAAACAAATGTTAATGCAATAATCATCATACTTTTTGTAATTTTTGTCATTAATAAACACCCCTTATTAATTTTAGTTTATTTTTTCTGTCAAATTTCTTAATAAACAAGCCATAATGTATAAACAACTAACTGACTGACTGCTTTTATCACCCCCTTTATGTAATCAATATTAGAATATCTTACCTTTTAACCCTTCCAGACCCTGAACCTTCAGCAAGTGATTCAACCTCTTCTAAACTCATGTGGTTGAAATCTCCAGGAATAGACTGCTTTAGGCTTGAAGCTGCAGCTCCAAATTCAGCAGACTCCTGTAAAGACTTTCCTGTTAATCTGGAATATATTAAGCCTCCTGCAAAGGAGTCACCACCACCGACTCTATCAACAATATGAACATCATATTCTTCGGATTGAACAAATTCCTTGCCATCATAAAGAACTACCAACCAGCCATTAACAGATGCATTGTAACTTTTCCTTAAATGACTGCCAACTAATTCAAGATCAAATCTCTCCATTAACTGATCTGCGACATCCCTATAACCATCTATATTAAGCTCACCGCTATCAATATCTGAGCCACTTTTTATTTTAAAAATCATCTCAGCATCTTCTTCATTTGCAATACAAACATCAACATATTCCATTACTTCATTCATTACTTTTTCAGCTTTATTTCTACTCCACAACTTAGCTCGATAATTTAAATCACAACTAACTTTTAATCCCTGTCGCTTAGCCTCTTTCACTGATTCAATAGTAACTTCAGCCATATTATCACTTAATGCTGGAGTTATACCAGTTACATGAAACCAATCTGCACCATCAAATACTTTTTCCCAATTAAACTCTCCTGGTTTAGTTTCTGCTATGGCAGAATGAGCCCTATCATATATTACATTTGATGGCCTTTGACTGGCCCCGTTTTCACAGAAATATATTCCCAGTCTATCTCCACCTCTTTTAATAAACTCAGTGTTAACCCCATACCTTCTTAATTCATTTAAAGCAGAATCTCCTATTGGGTTATCAGGAAGTCGTGTTACAAATGAGGCATCTAGACCATAATTGGCCAGTGATACAGCTACATTCGCTTCTCCTCCACCATAAATTATGTTAAAACTATCAGCTTGAATAAATCTTTTATTTTCTGGTGGAGTAAGTCTTAGCATTATCTCTCCAAAGGTTATAACTTTAGCAGTATTCAAAATAATACCTCCATTTCTATAATTCTTTTTTGATTAATGCTACTTTTTCTTTGAATTGCTTTGCCTGCTCTGTAATTTGATCAAACTTTCCTTCTTTCCAACCTTTACTCAATGCACTCCCAACCCCGACTGCACATGCTCCAGCTTCAAACCAGTCCTGAACATTGTCAAGATTAACTCCGCCTGTTGGAAGTAATGGGGCATGAGGAATAGGTCCTTTTATTGCTTTAATAATTTTTGGCCCAAATAAAGTTGCAGGGAAGATTTTTACAATATCAGCGCCTGCCTTCATTGCATTTACAACCTCAGTCGGTGTCATAGCACCTGGTATTACCGGGACTTGAAACTCATTACATATGTTAACAACATCCTGATCAAATGTAGGGCCTACAATATATTTTGCACCTGCATCAATTGAATTTTTGGCAGATACAACATCTGTGACAGAGCCTGCACCGATTATTACATCTGAACCCTGATATTTCTTATCCAATTTCTTAATTAGTTCAAAAGCATTAGGCACAGTCATTGTTACTTCAATTGCCGTAATGCCACCTTTAACTATTGATTCAACTATTTTTTCTGCATTGGCAATTGTGTCAGCCCTAATAACAGCAACTACACCTGACTCCTGTAAACTAGATAATACTTCTTGTTTTGTCAAATTGATTTGCCCCCTTCATTCCTTTTAATGTATTGTGTTTTGCATTGTGAGACAACGTTTTTGTTTAATTATAAAAAAACTTTTATCTGTTTTCTGCCTCCCTATCACAGAGATTAACCTTTATTTCTCCCCTATCTCCACGAAATCTAGATTCAAAATAATCCATTGGAATATTATCTTCTGTATATGAGATTGTTTTTATATGATGAATCGGCTCACCAGTATCTATCCCAAGTAATTTAGAATCAAAATGATTAGCAACTGCTGGCCTTATAATCATTTCAGCTCGATAATTAACCAGATTACATTTTTCAGCCATAGAGTTATATAATGATTTATCACTTAAATTAGTACTCATTATTTCTTGACATAAATGATAAGGAAGATGATTATTTACTATAACTATTGGTTCTCCTTTTATAAATCTAACTCTTTTAATAAAGATAATCTTATTCCCAGCAGAAATTGATAACTTCCCAGCTAAATCTTCATTTGCCTCTTTTAATTTTTTAGTTATGACTCTAGTTTTCGGTTCAAAACCTTTAGTTACCATATCATCATAAAAAGTCATCAACTTTTGAACAAAACTGAATTCAAAATTTGGTTCAGAAACAAATGTCCCTTTTCCTTTTTCACGATTTAATAGCCCTTCATTTACAAGTTCAGACAATGCTTTTCTAATAGTTGGCCTACTAACCTCATAGCTTTCCGCTAAAATTCTTTCTGGTGGAACTGTATCCCCTGGCTTTAAATAACCATTCTCTATCTGCTCTTTAATAATATTCTTTAATTGATAGTATA
>SLSL01000042.1 GCA_007130465.1 Halanaerobiaceae bacterium
ATATTAAAACCTCATTTTCGTAGTTATTTATAAGATAATTAATTGTTTGAAAATTGTCTGTGTTTTTAATATAGCAGAATAATATAAAAATTTCAAGGGAAATCGGTAAATTAATTAAAATGTTTTTTGGTCATTACCAATTAAAGAATATATATTATACTTGAGAAAATATTATTCACTTAAATGCATAAGCATGGAATTTAATGGGAGTATCTATAGCATAAACTTAAAAAACCTGCTAAAATAAGATACCCCTCTCAAACTAATTTCCTTAGCAGTTGAAACCTCTTCTTCAGGAGCTGTTAAATATGGATAAGACTGATCAATTAATCCGTCAATCTGAGTTGAAAAATTCTTGGCAAATGGCTCACTATCAATTATAACCATAGTTTCAGTACTTAAAAATGTACTTCTATGATCCAGGTTAAAAGATCCAATTGCGCTAATCCTCTCATCTATTATATAAGATTTAGCATGAATAGAGCCATTATTATAATACTCGTAAAGCTTACCTCTATCACCGATAAAATCTTTCAAGTCATCCTGAAAGAGACTATAACCTGAGCCAGCAAATAGATTAGAGCTATTAGTTAGTGAATTAGTCAGAAGATTAACCTCATCAGCTGTAATTTGATCTAAATTCAAAAACTCCAGCATTTGATCAGTCGGAATAATATATGGGCTCTGGGCCATAATGCTATCTTCAGCCTCTACAAAAAGCTCAGCTAAAACCTGCCAGACCTGGGGTTCTTTATTAAACCTCTCCAGTGGATTATGGACTAGCATTACCTGATCTGTTGGATATGAATAATCCTGCCAATCAAGATCCTGGCCAAATAGTTCACTATATTTATCCTGCAATTCCTGATGGCTATTATTAATCTTTTTAGTCCGTCTTTGAGCTAGTCTCTCTCTGCGAACTCTCATATCACTGTAATCTTTATTAAATTCACTTTCCCATAATTTATCATAATAATCATCAAACTGAGTCAACACAGAGTCAGCTCCAGGCTCTTCATTTACTAAAAGAACATCCCTGTCAATCGATGGAGTTTCAATATCTGGATCAAAATACTTATCACCTATGTTCCTGCCACTAATTAATGCATAGTTGCCATCTGTAATAACAATCTTATCATGGAGACGATTCTGAACAGTCCAGGGTCTCAGCGGATTAATAGGCTCATATGTTTTAAACTTTATATTTTCATGGGAAGTCAGGGCATAAATATAACTTCTGTTTTGAGGCTGGGCTGAATACATTCCATCAAGTATCAGCCTCACCTGAACACCGCGGTCTGCTGCATCTAAAATCTGGCCATAAAAGATATCTGCAGCATCACCTTTATGCACCATGTAATATGCTATATCCAGGCTCTCTTCGGCATTCTCAATCAGATTAACTCTAGCAAGCTTACCAATCTCTAGCCCTTCAAGCAATAAAGCTTCATCCTGCCCATTACTAACTGAAACTGATTCATCAAAAGAATTATCAACAGCCGATTCGACTCCTGGAACTGGTAAAAATCCAAAAGCGATAATACCTGCAACTAAGAAATATGTAATATATGCTAAGATTAATTTTCTTATAATTTTCTTAGACTTCATTTTTTCAGGCCTCCAGATAAAATCATTAATACAATACGTTGTATATAAATAATTCAATATTCCTTTATATATTCCTTTATAATAATAAATAATTATAGTCCTATCTCTAAAAAATTGGGGATTTTTGAGATAATGAATTACTCAGTTTATTTTAAATAAGATAGGGACCAAAACTGGCCCCCATTTTAATGATTTCTTATTCTATTAACAATTAATGTTTTACTTTAACCTTTCGCCTTCCTCAATGCCTTCTCTCCTCTTCTATATTCAGCAATGTTCTTAAGAGTTCCATTTATTGAAAGATAAGCTCCATAGCCAATAAATCCAAGTGTTGGAACAATCATAATATAAGCGACTGTCATGTCTGGATAAAAGATAACAGCCCCTGAGACTATAAAGACTAATGTTCTTAATAAAATATCATACTTCTTCTTAAATAAATATTTAGAGTGTAATGCAAAGGTTAAACCCATAGTTCCAATGAAAACAATAATGACTGCATAGAGCTGTTGTCTGCCAATCTCAACAACCATATCCGGCCTGGTAAATACAGCAAACATCAGAACAAGTAAAGGCAGACAGTACTGAAGTGACTGAATTATAGTCTTAGTATAATCAGAATCAGCAATTTTTGACGTTACCACCGCCGTCAGTGAAGTAGGTGGCGATAAATGGCCAAAAACCCCAATAAAAAAAGCAAAGAAATGAACGGACCAGCGATCGAGTCCTAGTCTAATCATTGTCGGAGCAACAGCCAGTGCAACCATTATATAAACTGGAGATGGTGGCAAGCCCATCCCGAGGAGATAACCAAATAAAAATGCAACAAAGACAACAGCTGCAACATGGAAATCAGCTGCTTGAACAAGCAAAGCACCAACCTTTGTTGGAATACCAGTGACTGTAAGAGATCCTGCAAGAATTCCTAGAAGCGAGAGTAAAACTGCTAAATCTGAGCCTAAAGTCGATAAAGTATCAATTGATTTGAGATATGGCTTAAAGAAACCTTTAAACCCCTGCAAACTATTAAATGTCTTATAATTCTGCATAACAAAAACAATAGTCAGGAAGATAATCAGACCAACTAAAACCCTAACAGCAGCAACCATCGCCGGCATTCTATATAATCCCATCAATACTATTAAAGCAATAATAACTGTAGCAAAGGCAAATAAATTAGCTTTATCAACAAGCCTTATCTCTGAATCACCAAGCATATCTATATTTTCACTAGCAAAATCACTCTTACTCTCAAACTGAATAGTTAAAAGATAAACTGCCAGACTGACTCCGGCAAAATAAATTATCGCCGGACCAAAACCTCTAGCAATAACATCAAAATAACTTACACCTAAAAACTCAACCATAATAAAAGCTGTAATACCCATGACTGGAGGCATCAACTGACCACCTAAAGACGAAGCTGTCTCAATTGAAGCAGCATGAACAGCAGGAAACCCGGCCTGTTTAAGGGCAGGAATCGTTACAGCCCCGGTAGTTGCAGCATTTGCAGGGCCGCTGCCGCTGATTGTAGCTACAGCAAATGAGCCTAAAACTGCTGCCTGAGGCAGGGCATGGATCGATTTGGTGCCAATCTTTGAAGCCCATTTCATGATTGAATCAATACAGCCAAAACCCCTTAGAAAACCCAGTACCATTATAAAGGAAATAATTAATGTCAGACCAAGCTGAGGCAATTGAGCATAAATACCGGTACTCATCTCAAGACTCATTGTCTGAATAATTCTGGTCCACCTCAGCCCAGGATGATAAAACATTCCTGGAACAACATAGCCATAGGCTGCATAAATCAAAAGTGCTATATTAACTATAAAAATAGGCAGATACTTTCTGAATGAATATTCCAGGATCAAGATAACAGGTACAGTCCCAAAAAAGTAATCCATGTTATTCCAGATACCAAGACGAATAATCCTGATAGCATCAAAATTATTATACATATAAATACTGGATGTAGTACTTAATATAATGAAAATAAATGCCATTGAATACTTAATCCAGTCAGGCAGACCAGGATAAAATTTATTATTTCTTAACTGTGATAATGTTACAATTGAATAGGCTATAGGAATTAAGACAACTGCAAGCAGTGTTGGTCCACCGGCACCGGTAAAGAGATAACGGAGCAGGTAAATTACAAAAAATATACTATAACCAAAATAGATATATTCCACTATCTTATCAATTAATCTAGTCTTTTCTTCCATTTCTCCACCTCCAGACAATTACATCAAAACAGAGCAGAATATAGGAGCAGAGGAGCTAAGCCCCTCTGCTAATTCCATTTTAATTTCTAGTTATAAATTCTATCATCCCACTCATTTTCCCAGGCGTCATGTTCCCTTAAGAAACGAGCAAGGCCTGGATGAACTCTAACATCATCGATAGTAGCCTGGACACCACGATACTGAATATCTATCATATCTCTATGGATCTGACCGTAAATGGCATCCTGAGTCCTAAGCTCTTCTGTATGCTCCATAATAATATTTAACATTCTATACATATCATCTTCAGGAATTACTTCTGGCCCGGTATGGAAACCATAAAAGAAAGGCACTCTGATGACAGTATCTACATGGACATCAGTTTCAAATACACCAGGATCAATCTCGACAACTGAAATACCTGCTTCATTTAAAATTTCAATCTCTTCTGGGCTAGGATTTAAAATGGCAATATCAGTAGCTAACTCAGCCTCTAAAATCCAGGGAGGTACAGTAGTTTCGCCTGAAGTATAGGCGTTGATAGCCTTAACATGGCCTGCAGCAAGAGAACTTCCAGCCATACTTAAATCAATCTCAACATATTCATGGCCAACCTCTAAAACTTCTAAAGGCCTTTTTAAAGCGGCTCTAACATCCCAGGGGGCAGGTCCAGTAAAGACAGGCTCACCGGCAAGGTCTCTCCATTCTGTGTAGGTGTCGATGTCATTGGCATTAATTGCAAGGCCAACCTCAAGGGTGTAACCCCAGAAAGACTGGACAGGCTCTCTTTCAACATAATCTGCAAAACCTTCAAAACGGTCGATATTATTGGCATACTCATAAAATCCTACGTCTGCTCCATACATACCATCTGTCTGATTCATGGTATATTGTTTAACAGTTTGAACAGCACCGGCAGTTGGGAGAACATTAAATGTATAATCCTCCATTTCCCGGTTTAATACTGTAGTAAGAGCAACTAATGCTCTATGGCCTGAAGAACCAACAGATGAAGTTCCCCAGTTAACTTCAGTAATAGCCTGGGTTGAGACAGGGATAAATAATAATGAGAAAACCAGCATAACTACTAATATTTTAGAAATTTTAACTGAAAGCTTTTTCATAGCAGACCCCTTCCTTGATTATGATTTTTTTAACAAGAAAAGCTATTAAAAACCTCTTGTTCACCCCCCATACGATAATCTGTCTTATAATTATAAACTAAAATCTATAATTATATTATACTA
>SLSL01000148.1 GCA_007130465.1 Halanaerobiaceae bacterium
AGGGAACAAATCAAATATTTTTCTATGGATATGTGGAGCCCCTTTAAAGCCGTTGCAGAAGCTGTCTTTCCTGATGCTAAGATAGTAGTTGATAAGTTTCATCTTGTTACAAATATCAATAATGCTTTAGAAAAGCTAAGAATCAAAGAGCAAAGAAAACAGACTTCTGCCAATAGAGTTAAGTTTTTTAAATCCAGACTAACACTATTAATGGCTGGCGAAGACCTTGATGATAAAGGCCATCAAAGGCTAATAGAAATCTTTAAACTATCTCCGGCTTTAGAAAAAGCCTGGGAGCTTAAAGAAGAATTTAGAGACTTGCTTCAAATAGCAGATGTTAAGGAATCAATTGCTGCTTTAAATCACTGGTATGACAGGGTTAGTCAGTCAAAATTAAATCTTTTTTATAGAGCTAAAGGGACAATAAAACGCTGGGAACAAGGTATAATTAATTATTTCAAAACTAAAATAACCAATGGATTTACCGAAGGTTTAAACAATAAAATCAAACTAATTAAAAGAATTGGTTATGGTATTCCTAAAGTTGAAAACTTAAAAAGACGAGTATTTTTATCATTACTAAGTATTTAATAGCAACTTTAAAAATTAAAGAGATAATTTGATTCAATGAGCCTTATTTAGATTTCACAACATTTGTTAGAGAACCAAATTATTTAATTATTTTTAACTGTCAGAGCAAGATGGCCTAAAACTGCTGTATTAAATTCATCCATCTTCTCATAACAGGAAGCATGCCCGGCATCATTAATCGTAAGCAAACGGCTATCAGAAATCCTACTGGCAATCTCTTTCATTTTCTCTAAAGGAGTCAAAATATCCAGCTCACCGGCAACTAATAGAACAGGTATTTCAATTTCAGAAAGCCGTTCTTCAATATCAAAATCAAAGGAACTCTCAGCCAGGCGATTAAATCGAGCCAGCCATTTCTCATCCAGAACATCAGCAAGTATCTCTTCTCTAGATTCTAAAAACTCCTGATTATGTTTATAAAAATGATCTGAGTAGATATAGGGCATGGCCAGCCTGAAAAACTTTCTGCCATCCTTTAAATCAGCAGCCTCCTGCCAGGCCTGACTGGCCGCCTTAAGATATGGTGTAACTCTGGCAACTACATTAGCCAATACCATTGAACTTACCATCTCAGGATATTCAATAGCCATTAGCATGGCTACCATCCCACCATATGATATCCCCACAGGAACAACTTCTGCAATTTCAAGATAATCCAACAGCTCTACAATATCTTCAACATGAACCTCAATCCTGTAATCTTTAGGATAACTACCTGATAAACCCTGGTCTCTAAAATCAACCCGTAAAACTCTATAATTATTTTCAGTATATAGTGGAACAAAATCAGCCCAGCTGGCTGTGCTCATCATAATCCCATTTAAAATCAAAATAACCGGGCCAGCTTCACCATCTAAATGATAATTAATCTTTAATCCGTCATCCACAAAAAATTCTGCCATCAACATCACCTCAACTTAATGATCTTTTAATGCTCATCCCATCGACTGCTGCCCACCAGTTGATTTTACTTGCCTCCACCTATCCAGAGTGCCAACACCAGGGCAGCAGTTTCTGTAAACTGTACAAATTTAATAGCTAATTCTCTTTAGATTATTTAGTCACTACCTATCTCAGTTGCATAATCAACCAGGGCATTAGTAATTGATGTTTTACTTATTCTGCCAATAACTTTTCTATCTTCAACAACTGGCAGTGAATCGACCTTATTATCAACAATCTTTCTGGCAGCCATCAATAATGTTTCATCTTCAAAAGCTGTAATTACCTTTGGTGCCCTTGTCATCGCTAGACTTACTGGAATATCATTGAGATCACGATTTCCCATCGCCATTTTTAAAAGATCTTTCCTGGAGATAACACCTACAAGCTCATCAGATTCATCAATAACAAATAGTGTCCCGATATCTTCAAGAAACATCATAACAATCCCATCATAAATGCTGGTATCCTCAAGAATATTTACCGGCAGCGACATAATCTCTTTTACCTTTATATTAAATAAAGAATCAAGAGAGCCTGGTTCAGGTTCCTTACCCTTATAAAAATAGCCTACTTTCGGCTTGGCATCAAGTATATCAAGTAGCGAAAGCACTGAAAGATCATTTCTAATCGCAGCCCGGGATAGCTCAAGATTATCTGCTATCTCCTGGCTGGCTATCGGTTGATTATCCTTTACTAGTTCAATTATCTTTTTCTGTCTACTGCTTAATTCCATATCTTATCATTTCCTCATATTACGCAAGATTAACCTCTGTTCAACCTGGGCCACAAGCCTCCTTGTATAATTTACAGTATCCGGATTAACACTTATACTATCAATTCCAGCCTCAACTAAAAATTCAGCAAATTCTGGATAACTTGAAGGTCCCTGGCCACAGATAGAAACTGTATTACCATATTTACCGGCAACATCAATCAATTCCTGAATAGCAGTCTTAATAGCAGGGTTCCTCTCATCAAAATAGCCCATCCTGTTTAAGATTCCAGAATCTCGGTCAGCCCCCATAATTAACTGGGTCAAGTCATTACTGCCAATACTGAATCCATCTATTAAAGGACAGAAATCTGCTGCCTGGAAGATAACTGAAGGAACCTCAGCCATAATCCAGATTTTAAAATCTCTGCTCCTCTCTAAACCCTCTTCTTTCAATATCTCTAAAGCCCGCTCAACCTCCCAGGTTGTTCTAACAAAGGGAAGCATTAAATTAACATTGGTTAAGTTATATTCATCCCGTACTTTCTTAACAGCCTTACATTCAAGTCTAAAGCCTTCGATATATTCATTAGATATATACCTTGAAACTCCTCGCCAGCCAATCATCGGATTATTTTCTACAGGCTCGACTTCTTCTCCGCCTTTTAGACCCCTGAATTCATTGGTCCTAAAATCACTCATCCTAAGTGTCAGTGGCCGTGGATAAATCTCCTGAGCAACCATTGTAATAGCCTCAGATAGCTGTCTGATAAAGAGATCACCCTCACCCTGCTGCAATAAATAAATCGGGTGGGCCCCAATCACATTGGAGAAGATAAATTCAATCCGCATCAGGCCAATTCCATCAAAGTCTAAATCTTTATAGCGATTAATTAGATGAGGTTCTCCTAAATTCATATAAATCTTTGTTCCAGTTACTGGTTGAGTTTTAATATTCTCAGGAGTCTTTAAGACAGGACCAGTCTCCTGGCTAGCTGATTCATCTTTTGACTTAACCTTACCTTCAAAGACAACCCCTCTAGTCGAATCAACTGTTACAATCTGTTTATTCTCTAAAATCTTTGTCGCATCGCCACAGCCAACTATACATGGTATTCCCAACTCCCTGGAAACTATAGCTGCATGGCAGGTTCTGCCGCCTTCATCTGTAACGACTGCTCCAGCCCTCCGCATGGCAGGAACCATATCAGGATTAGTCATTGAAGCAACCAGGATATCGCCCTCTTTAACCATCTCAAGTTTATTAAAATCCTCAACGATGATAACTGGTCCACTAGCATTACCTGGAGATGCATTCAAACCTCGAACTAAAGGCTGTAATTCTGCTGCAGAATCAACAATAACCTCATCCTCTTCTTCATCTAAATCTAAAGTAGTTATCGGCCTGGATTGTAATAAATAAACCTCAGAATCATCGCCAGCAATAGCCCACTCAATATCCTGCGGAGCACCATAAATCTCTTCAATCCTTAATGACTGCTGATATAGTTTTTCGATCTCATTATCAGTCAGGGAAGAGCCTGTTACAGCCTCTTCACCAAGATAAGAAGCCGTTTTCACTACTTCTGTGCCAACAGCAGAATCAGCTTTTTCTACAATCATCTTTATTTTTTTACCAAGATTTTTTTCTATTATTTTTCCATTATTTTTATCAATCAAATAATCATCAGGGGTAACAAGTCCGGAAACAACAGCCTCACCAAGTCCCCAACTAGAATTAATCAATAGATGGTCTTGATTACCGGTAGTAGGGTCAACAGTAAAGATAACCCCAGCCTTCTTGCCGCTAACCATCTGCTGAACGACAACACTTAAGGCAACATCAGTCTGATCAAAATCTTGTTCCTGCCGGTAATAAATAGCCCTGGCAGTCCAGAGTGAAGACCAGCATTTCTTAACATGGTATAAAAGTTCATTGGGGCCAGAAATATTTAAATAAGTATCCTGCTGGCCGGCAAATGAAGCATCTGGCAGATCCTCTGCAGTAGCTGAACTCCTGACAGCAACATTCTCTGTCTTAACTCCTTTAGCTTTTAGCTGTTCATAGGCCTCTAAGATATCAGCTTTGATTGCCTCAGGCATCTCGCCTTCAGCCATAAATCCTCTAATTTCCCTGGATAACTGCTGGAGTTCACTGGCATTTTCTGTATCAAGACCAACTAATAAGCTCTTAATCCTATCCTGGAGATTATTTTCTACTAAAAAATCTCTATAAGCTTCAGCTGTTATAGAAAACCCTGGGGGAACATTTACACCATTATTAGTAAGTTCTCCTAAATTAGCACCTTTTCCCCCAACCAGATCAATATCGCCTTTACCAATTTCTTCAAACCATTTAATATACTTCATTTAATTATCACCCCTATATTATATTAAATATAGTATATCACAATTAGCTAAAAAAATAAATAGTGTACCACAAAAAAGCATAAAGCCTAATTAAATAGGCTTTATGCTACACTATTAATTTATTCTTTTTCCTTATATACCGGTTTATACGGTTTCAGACTTCTAGGCGGTGACAATATCTCTTTCATTATTATTCCATTCATCAATGACTTGTTATCAAAACTTAAGTCATGACCAACTTCACCACTGCCGCCAATCTCACCTGATTGAATTGCAGATTTCTTTCTTGATTTTAAACCGACTAGTCTTTTTTTATCTTTTTTATCCTTTTCTTCCTGTCTTGCCTTATATTCTTTAACGGTATCTGACTCCAGAACTTCAGGTTTTTTCTTCTGTTCTCCCTTTTCTCCCCCAAATTTATCGTCAATCTCAGATAAATCAAGTTCAAAACCTGGAGGCGGTCC
>SLSL01000251.1 GCA_007130465.1 Halanaerobiaceae bacterium
TGCCCTCCTTTAGCAACAATAAATTCTGCTTCTGGTTCAGTTAAGTCGATTAACTCTCTTCCATTTGAATCAAATACAATTGTCCCTGGAGGAACATTTAAAACTAAATCTTCTCCTTCTTTACCAGTCTTTCCTTTTTCCTGTCCTCTTTTACCATCTTTAGCTTTGTACACATTATTATATCTTAAATGACTTAAGGTATTCAAACCTTTGTCAACTTTTAAGATGACGTCGCCACCATCACCGCCGTCTCCGCCATTAGGTCCTCCCTGAGGTTCAAATTTTTCCCGACGGAAACTGACTGCTCCATTACCTCCACTGCCAGCCTTAACTTTAATTTCAATTTTATCTATAAACATATAATCACTCCTGTAGGCTCGATATAAAAATCCCCCAGCACCATGTACTGAGGGAGTTAAAAGTCTATTCAAAACAGCATTTACTGAGCCATTGCTTCATACTGTTCTGGAGTGTAAACGCTAATCATACGCTTTTTCTTGCTCTTTCTTTCAAAATTTACGTAACCGTCTACTTTGGCAAAGAGGGTATCATCATTGCCCCGTCCAACATTAAAACCAGGGTGAAATTTAGTACCACGCTGTCGGACCAGGATGCTGCCGGAAGTAACAAATTCTCCACCGAATTCTTTTACTCCAAGTCGTTTCGATTTGCTATCGCGACCATTTTTAGAACTACCAACACCTTTTTTCGTTGCCATTTATCCTCACCCCCTGTATCTGAATGTAAAATTTATTTAAATTTATATTAATTGTTATTATCCGCTAATTGAATCAATTCTGATTCTGGTAAAAGGTTGTCTATGTCCAGTTTTTGTACGTTGACGACTTTTAGGCTTATACTTAAAAACAGTAACTTTTTTATTTTTACCATGCTCTAAAATAGTTGCTTCAACCTTAGCATTTTCTAGATAAGGCTGGCCAACATTTAGGCCTTCATCATTTGAAATAGCAAGTACCTCTTCGAAATCAAGCTTTTCTCCTTCTGGAGTTGTTAGCTTTTCGACCTTTAGGATATCACCTTCATTAACACGATACTGCTTACCACCAGTTTTTATAATTGCATACATGAAAATCCACCTCCTCTTCCTCAGACTCGCCAGTTCAGGGAGAGATCTCTCTCATTTTAGCTAGCCCTTTCCTGTGCGGTTTTGGTCAGGCAGGCACTAAATTTAGTCCCTACAGAATAAAATATTATCATATAAAGATACTAAAGTCAAGAATTAGATAGCAGTTCTCCCTTAGCATAGGTTCGATGAACTGATTCTATTTTAACCCTACATTCCTGACCTACTTTATCGCCGGCATTTTCAACAATTATTATATAGCCTTTAAACCTGCTGATCCCGGCAGAACGATTCTCAGAATGTTGATCTTCGATTTTTAATCTATATTTTTGACCTGCTTTAACAGGTAATGCTAACTCTTTCAATTCTTTTTTGCTTCCTTTTTGAATCACTTCAAAATCTTCGCGATGCAATTTATTATTACCTCTTATATAAATATCTTTATCAAGATCTTTTTCTAATTGATTTAGCTTTTCGCCGCCATTACCAATTAAAACTGCAGCAACATCTGGATGGACTTCACATAAAATAGCTTCAAAATTTTCTCTAGAAGCCAGTGAATTAAGTTCCCTAATTACTTTAAATGCCATTGTAGTTTCAGCAACTATTCTACCTGTACCATCACAGTATGGACATTCTTTTTGAACTAGCTCACTCAATCTTTCTCTAACTTTTTTTCTTGTCATTTCAACAAGCCCAAGCTTTGTTAATCCAAGTATAGATGTCCTTGTTCTATCTCTAGAAAGCTCTTGTTCTAAAACTTCTAAAACTTTCTTTCTATTAGATTCAATATCCATATCAATAAAGTCTATTATAATTATACCACCTATATCTCTTAATCTTAGCTGCCTGGCAATTTCTTTAGCAGCTTCTAGATTTGTCTTAAAAACAGTGTCCTGTAAATTTTTTTTGCCAACATATTTACCAGTATTGACATCAACAGCAACTAGGGCTTCCGTTGAATCAAAAACAACATGACCTCCAGATTTTAACCAGACTTTACGGCGCATTAATTTGTCTAATTCCTGTTCTATTCCATAGGTTTCAAAAATTGGTCTTTCTCTTTGATACAAAAATATTCTAGAATTAATATCTGGATCAAGTCTTTCAGCAAACTCAGAAAGATTTTTATAGTCCTCTCTATCATCAATAACAACTCTATCTATATCAGAGCCTAAATGATCTCTAACAATCTGATGAATTAAATTTATATCGCTGTGGAGAAGTTTCGGTGCTTTAGATTTTTTATAACGGTTTAAAATTCTCTGCCACAATGAATTCAAAAAATTATAATCCATATTTAAAAGTTTTTTATCTTTATTAGCAGCATTAGTTCTGATAATAACCCCGGTATTTCCATTTATTAAATTTTTAGTTATATTTTTTAATCTGCCCCGTTCTCCATGGTCTCTAATTCTTCTAGAAATGTTAATCCTGTTTTCATTTGGTAAGAATACATAATATCTGCCTGGGAGACTTACCCTACAGGTTAATTTTGGCCCCTTTTCACCAATTGGTTCTTTAGTTACCTGAACCATAATTTCCTGTCCAGGTTTTAAAACATGATTAATCTTTAATTTTCTCTGTGAAAATCTTTTTCTCTGTTTGTCATTAAATAATGGGTAAGCATCATTTATATGAAGAAACCCATTGCGATCGCTACCTATATCTACAAAGGCAGCCTGCATGCCTGGAAGTACATCTTTTACTTTTCCTCTATATATACTTCCTTCATTCCGATCATAGGTGTCTCTTTCAAAAAATAAATTATCTAAATTATCATTTACTAAAATTGCTGCTCGCTTTTCTCGGATACCTGAATTTATTAAAATCTTCTTACTCACATCTTATCTCTCCTCCAATACCTGGTCTTTTAACGGTGAAATTATTTTATCTCCCATATCAACAAAAAGCTCTGACCTATAAAAGTCTAAAACAGAATGATCAGGTACATCTGATTCTAAACTTTGCAATGCTTTGATAATCTCTTCAGGTCGAACATTACCTGAACTGCCTGTGCTTACTAAAAATGAAATTTTGTATTCTGCTAAAACTTTTGCATCAAAGATAAGAGGCCTAATATCATATTCTCTATCAGATTTATTTCTCCTTTTTCTAATAACAATTATCTTATCTTTTGCCATTAAATCTTCTATTAACTCTTTCTTTTGCTGCTTTAATTTGCCCCTGGCTCTTATATGATATTCTGCTCTATTTAAAAGAGCCTGCAAAGACTTTAAACCGGAATGGTCAGGAATATATCTAGCAGCAAGAATTTTTAAGCCCTCAGGCAAAAAAGAATTCAATCTTGCTTTAAAGCTCTCTCCATTAATAGGCTTTGTTAATTCCAGATCTAAATATTCTCCTCCTCCAGCCATACCAACAGGTAAGGGCTGAGAAAGAGATAAATTTAAAGTTGGATTAAAACCCTGGCTATAAGCCCCTGGTAAGCCGGCTCTCCTAATCCCTTTTCGGAAAGTATCCATTATTTCTAAATGAGAGATATATCTTAAATTATAATCTCTAGCAAATTTTGCTCTAATTAACATTATCAATCACCTGGCTGCTTTCCAGACATAAATCTGAATAAGGCTTATAACAGACTCCACAGTCGCTACAATAGTTCCAGCGGCAATCAGGGGTCTCCTCTGATAAAAGTGATTTTTTATATTCTTCATATAAGAAAATTCTATTTACTCCTGCTACCAGATGATCCCAGGGTAAAGGTTGATCAGAACTTTTTTCTCCAATGATACTTTCAATTTCTATATTATATTTACCCAGAGCTTCAAACCATCTTTCTGGATAAATATGTTCATTCCAACCCTCTAAACGACTGCCCTGTTTCCAGACATGATAGATCACATCTGACATCCTTCTATCACCTCTAGCAACTAAACCTTCAAGTCTACTCACTTCAGGATCATTCCAGTCAAAATTAATACCTTTTTTTCTTAAATGTTTTTGAAGAAAGTTTATTTTATCTTTGATCTCTGAAAGTGATGCCATCTTAACCCACTGAAAAGGTGTAAATGGTTTTGGTATAAATGTAGTTACATTTACCTGAACTTCTATCTTTTTCATTCTTCGATCTGTATTTTTTCTAATCTCCTGACCAATTTCTAAAACTTTTTTAGCCATGTTGGCTATTCCTAAAAGGTCTTCTTCAGTTTCTCCAGGCAAACCTAACATAAAATAAAGTTTAATTCTATGCCAGCCATAAGAAAAAGCGGCCTTTACAGATTTATATAAATCTTCTTCTTTAATTCCTTTGTTTATTCCCTGCCTTAATTTATCAGTACCTGCTTCTGGAGCAAAGGTTAAGCCGCTTCTTCTAATTTTTTGAACATTTTTAGCCATTTCGACTGAAAATTCATCAACTCTTAAAGATGGCAATGAAATACTTATATTACTGGAATGATAACGTTTAGTTAACTGATCTAATATCTCTTTTATTTTAGTATGGTCAACTGTACTCAGAGAAGCAAGGGCGAGCTCATCATAACCTGTGCTTGCAAGGGTCTGATCTGCTAGCTCAATTATTTTTTCAACAGATCTTTCTCTTGCTGGACGATAGGTCATTCCAGCAGCACAGAACCTACATCCACGCTGGCATCCTCTAGAAACCTCTATAACAGCTCTATTATGGACTATATCCATATATGGAACAATATAGTCTGTAGGACAGTAAGCATTATTTAAATCCTTAACTCTCTGCCTATTTATTTCAGTTTTGATATCATCATTTATAGGTTTAAGGCCAATAAATTTTTGTTCATCATATTGAGCCTCATATAGTGACGGAACATATACTCCAGACAATTGAGATAATTTTTCTAATATAACATCCCTATTAAAACCTTTCTCTTGCCAATTTTTTAATGAATTTATAACATTAAATAAATTTTCTTCTGCTTCACCAA
>SLSL01000117.1 GCA_007130465.1 Halanaerobiaceae bacterium
CTAATATATCATCTCTGGCCAGCTCTTTTCTATAATAATCATCAAGGATAGAATTAATCAATATCTCAATATCTGGCAGATAGCTTCTAAGAAGGACTAGCCTCTCCTGATAACCCTGAGCTGTCTTCTTATTATAAGACATTTCCTTACTGCCTTTTAATGCCCAGAAGACAATCTCTGGATGAGCTTCTCTGAGAATAGTTTTAACCTCCGGATCAGTCTTAATAAGATTATCAACCTCCTGAATCTTACTGGAAATATTCCAACTCTGCTTGCTTAAACCCTTACCTCTAAACTTTTTATTAATCTTATTTGCCTCATCCCAGGAAGAAGCCCTCAACGCCTGGCGGCAGGGAGCTGGAAAAACACTGTATTTCCTTTTATTTAAAATCTTCCTGGCCAATTTATCACATTTCCTCTCTTCTGGACCAGTCTCCTTCAATCCTATGGGAATATCAATTAATGCCAGCTTAAAATCATTATTGTCCTGCCAGAGAGATTTAATATTATCATATAATTTATACTCCAATCGACTATTTCCCCTTTCACAAATCACAAACCAGCCTCCACTACAACCATCTATCCCAGCAAAATTCATGACAATCCTCCTTTACCAAACTAAAAGAGCAAAGACCCTGGTCTCCCAGGGCCTAATTTAATATATCAGATTATTTCTCATCACTCAATGCAAAACCTTTCATAAACTGTTCCTGCAAGAGGAAGAAGATAATTAATGGCGGGATTAATGCTGTTAAAGCACCAGCCATCGCCACACCCCAGTCTACTATCTGTTCAGGCCCAGAAGTTGTTAACTGCTGCATTGATAATTGAACAACCTGCCGACTCCTGGTAGTAATAATCAACATCGGCCAGAGATACTGATTCCAGACATAAACAAAGGTAATAACGACAAATGCACCAATTGTATTCTTAGACATTGGTGTTAATATCTGCAATAAAAATCTAACAGGACCAATACCATCAACTCTTGCCGCTTCAGCAATTGAAGTTGGAATACTCATAAAATGCTGCCTGAAAAGAAAAGTTCCAGTTGCCGAGGCAAAAAACGGGACTGTTAAAGCCCAGTAACTATTAGCCCAGCCTAAATCATTAACTATATCAAAAAGCGGGACTATCCTGACCGGGACAGGCATCAACAACGTCAAGAGTATAAAGAAAAATATCCAGGGTTTAATTGGAAACTCATAATATACCAGCGCCATAGCCGATGTTAAAGCCAGTATAATCTTTACAACAGAAACTATACCAGCAATAATAAAGGAGTTTAACATTCCTCGACCAACATTATACCTACTCCACGCAATTGAAAAGTTTCGAACAAAAGCTCTGCCTGGCAATAATCTTGGAGGATATTGATATATCTGTCCTGGAGTCTGAGTACTTGCTATAATTGCCCAGAGTAAAGGAATCATAAGCACCAAAACTGCCAGCACAATTAAAACATGTATAATAATTTTCTGTAAAGCTTTTCGCCGTCTATACTTATTACTGGTTAAGTCTTCCCAGACCTTAGCAATATTATTGGCCATAATGAACTCTCCTTCCTCCCAGCTTGAACTGTACTATCATCAGAATTGTTACTATTCCAAATAATATAAGTGATTGTGCTGCTCCCATTCCTAAATTATCATACTGGAAGGCATCTCTATATAGGTTATAAATTAAGATATTGGTAGCATCAATCGGGCCACCCTGAGTCATAACATTAATCATTCCAAAAGTTGTAAAGAAAGCATATATTAAATTCATAGTAAATAAGAAAAAGATCGTTGGTGACATAATAGGAATCACAATCTTTACATATTTTTGAATAGGATTAGCCCCGTCAATTGTCGCAGCTTCAAGCATCTGACCTGGGACATTCTGTAGGCCTGCTAAAAAGAAAACAATATTATACCCTAACTGTTTCCAGACTGCTGTTAAGGTAACCATTATAAAAGCAAACTGTCTGCTTGATACCCAGTCAGGACGAATACCGAACAATTCACCTAATACAAAATTTAAAATACCAATAGTAGGATTAAATATAAATAGCCAGATCGTACCAGCAATAGCCGGCGAAAGTGCATAAGGCCAGATCATTGCCGTCCTAAAATACTTACCGCCTTTAATCTTCTGATTTGCTAAAATACTCAATAAAAAGGCAATCGGCATTGTTAACCCAACAACTAAAAATGAAAAAAACATAGAAATTCTGAAACTATGCCAGAAACTTCTAGAAGACAATAATCTCTGGAAATTTTCAAAACCAACATAGAGTCTTCTTGCACCCATGAAAGCAGTCTGGTGAAGACTAGTCTCAACTGTTGCATACATAGGATAATAGAGAAATAATACCAATACAATCAATGTAGGCATGAGAAATAGCCAGGGCATTATTTTACTCTTAAATTGGTGACTCATTTATTTCAACTCCCGCTCTATCTAATATTTAAATTATTTCTGTGTATTAAAGCCCGGGATTATCTCCCGGGCTAATTTTATTAAATTAAATGTTAATTAATCAACAATTATCCGCTGATAATTGCTTAAGATACCTTCTGAATCCATCTTAGCATCCATCAATGCTTCTTCTACAGTCTTCTCTTCTCCCCAGACATACTGCATAGCATCAGTTACCTGAGTTCTAATTTCTGGGAATGGACCAATTAATGCTCCCTGAGTAGAAGTTACAGACTGAGTTTCTAGCATCTGATTTAAAGCAGTTTCATGATTTGGATTCTCTTCATACCAGCCCTCATCTTCTAAGATTGTAATAGCATCTTCATGAACAGGGAAATAACCTGTTGCTTTATGCCATTCTGCCTGCTGTTCTGCACTTGAAAGATACATGACTAGTTGACCGGCTGCTTCCTGCTCTTCAGGAGTATGACCATCAATTACCCATAATGATCCACCACCGATAGTTGTTCCATGTCTTTCATAATCATCATGAATTGGCAGATAACCAGTCTTAACTGAAAAACCCTGTTCTTCAGCTGAAGCTAATTTAGGAGCGATTGCCGCAGTGGAATCAATTGCCATTCCGGCACTCTGACTGGCAAAAATAGATCTTGATTCCTGCCAGGCTTCTACACCAGGATTAACAAAAAGTTCTTCCTGGTAATTATAATTCCACCATTCGAAGATATCCTGGGCAGCCTGTGAATCTAAGTGTAAGGAATCAGGTCTCTCAGCTCTACCATTTTCATGATTAGCTAAATCCTGACCCATATTAGCCATCCATTGCTCAAAGAACCAGCTATGAAGTGGCATTACCCAACCATAATCAGCAGCTCCACTTTCAATAATCTGCCGACTATGTTCAATCATTTCATCAAAGGTTTCTGGAGGGCTATCAGGATCTAAACCAGCTTCTTCATAAACATCCTGATTAATATAAAGGATTGGATTAGAAGAGTTATATGGCATTGAATATAACTTGCCATCTACATTATAATAATTGGTAACTGGATCTAAAAATACATCCCAGTCTACCCCTTCTAAAGTATCCTGTAACGGAACAAAAATATCCATATCTATTAACTGTCTGGTTGAAATTTCAAAACTTTGAATAACATGAGGTGGGTTTCCGCCTCTATAGGCCGCTTGAGTTGTATCAAGAACATCACGATAGCTACCCTGGTATTCAACATTTACATGAATATCATCATGAAGCTCATTAAAGGCTGCAACCTGCTCTTCGATCATGTCCTCTGTCATACCTGACATAGCATGCCAGTAATCAATTTCAACTACATCTGCAGTTACATCACCGGCAGCAAAGAAAACTAAACCTAAGACGAGCATTAATATAATTGTTTTACGCAATTTTAATATACCCCCTTCAAATTTTTGAAACTACTCTTTTAAAATATTATGACAACTTAAAACTTATATACTTCTTAACCTTCCCCCCTTTCATTATATATTAATGAAAATCAGCTTTCTATGACTCCATTATATATAGAATCTATTTAAACCTTCTATTAAATAGATTACTATCTCCAGGTAAATATCTAGTTACATTTATGTTAATATTATGTTAAAATCCCTTAAAAGACAAAAATATGGCTCAAACATCATATATTCCAAGACATAAAAATCCCTTGACGATGTTAAAGCCATTCTCTTATCTCTGACTAATATATTCTACTATCTTCAATTATATATATTGATATTATTATTGTCAAGCATTGTTAAATATTAAACAATTGCTACCAGAGGCTCTTCTCCCCTGTAGATACAGCAAAAACACCCTGCTCAATAAGATTATCGATTTCGTCTTGAGTCCTAATTAATCCCCCAGCAATTATTGGACAGGAAATCCTCTCATCTATCCTTTTAATTAAATATGGAGCAGCAACTCCAGGCAGGACCTCAATAGCAGATGGGCTGTTATTATCCAACATACTTCTACCAGTTCTTAAAGCTTCAGAATCAAGTAAAAATAGCCTCTGAATTCCCATCAAATCATATTTCATTGCTTCTTTAACAAGCTGACCCTTTGTTGAAATAATACCATCGCAGAGTTCATTATAGGCAAGATACTTAACAGCTTCTTTGTCCCGGCCAAGTCCAATCATCAGATCTATATGAATAAAAACCAGCTTATCATGACTTTTTATTTCTTCAACAATTTTATCCAGTTTTAATATACTTATCTTCATAATAACTATTGCATAAACATCGCTCTGCAAAGCCTTCTTTAAATCTTTTTCATTTCTAACTGCTGCAATCACCGGGTTTTTAGAAAAATAATGACTTAAATGTCTCATCTACCAGCCTCCTAAAATAACCTTAAATTTAGTATCTTATCAGTAGTCTTAAAATGCAACTTGGCCACCTGATTCAACTCTTCCTGGCCATGTTTTTTTACAAATTCCTGGCCGACATCAATTATATGATTAGCGGCCCCCTTAGGCAGCTCAATCTCATATTTATCTGATAGCTGTTGTAGCATGGAGACAAATTCAGCCCTGGC
>SLSL01000207.1 GCA_007130465.1 Halanaerobiaceae bacterium
AAGTCTGTCAATCAATTCCTGATCATCTCTACCCTCTTTAGTGTGATAGCTGTCCTGCCGGTAATTGGCTATTTCGGCCTGGCAGATAGCTGGCTCTTTTATCTCTGGCCAAGTCAACCAGCTCTATTGATGATTGGCGGGGCTTTAAATGGCAGCATCAGCAGTTATCATCTGCTGTATAGTATCGCTGCCTTTAGCATCTGGCTATATATAGGCTTGCGCTGGGCTAAAAGCTGGTTCTATAAGTATATTATCTTGAAGATAGGTGATCAATAATGAAGCGGGTCTATGTAATGTTAAAAGGAGACTTTAAAAATATCAGCAGGGATTTCATGCTGCTCTTTATTCTGATATCACCGGCTATAATAGCTATTGCCTTTAATTTTATAATTCCCTTTGCCGATAATATTCTGGCTGCTGAGCTGGGATTTCAACTCTCAGAGCATTATCTTTTCATAATGGCCTTTATAATTATGCTAGTTCCAATGATGTATGGTATGATGATCGGTTTTATAATTTTAGAGGAGCGGGATGAAAATATTCTAAGTTATCTCTTTGTAACTCCTCTCTCTAAAACTGAATATATTTTATACCGAACTGGACTTGCTATGATAATGAGCACTGGCTTCAATATTTTTATTCTTTATTTTTTAGATATAGTTGAAGTCAGATTGCTCTGGTCTCTGCCAGTGCTTATCCTTTCAACTTTAAATGCTATTCTGTTAGTTTTAATTATTTTAGTCTTTGCTGAAAACAAAGTGGAAGGCTTTGCTGTCACGAAGGGGGCAGGGGTGCTTTTTGTTGCTCCTTTAATTGGATATCTCTTTAAATCAAACTGGAGATATCTGGCTGGAATCCTGCCTCCCTACTGGATTAGCGAGGGCTTTCTAAGTATTTATGATAATCAGAGTACTTATGTTATATACCTGCTAGCCGGTCTGATAGTTTATAGCATTTGGATTTATCTACTGAGCAAAAGATTTAGCAAAAATATATAGCAGTACGCATCATTTTTTATTGAAGCCCCACTGTACAGTGGGGCTTCTAGCACTCTATCCGAATGCTACACCACCAAATATTAGTGTTAAAACGAAAAATATAAGAAATAGAGCAAAAAGGACTTTAGCAATTGTTTTCGTAGTATTTGCCGTACCTGTAAAACCAAAAATACCTGCAATAAGTGAAATCACAAGAAAGACTATAGCATATTGCAACATTTTTCATCTCTCCCTCTTTTAAATTTAAAAAAAATTGAATTTTACTGATTGTCCATCCATTTATCTACTTCTCTTTCTGCCTCTTCTTTATCTTTTCCATATTTTTCTTGTACTTTACCAATTAATTTTTCTCTATTTCCTTCTACCTGCTTGAGATCATCATCAGTTAGCTTACCCCACTTATTCTTTATATTACCTTTAAGCTGAGTCCATTTTCCTTTTAAGATATCTTCATTCATTTTCTTCACCTCCTAATGTATTAAAGTATTGTCAAATGTATTTCTCTTTTTAGTCTTAATTCTTTGATATTTAAAGAATCTTTAATAAAATTTGTACCCTCCTAATTTTAAAGCATATTTAGGTTATCTAGCCAAAAGACTTTTTTAAAAAAACTTTTACAGTATGTTTTTATCATAATATACATATTATAATAATAATAGTATGCTGAGCTGATATAATAAATTTTTTTGAAGTTATAATCACGCTATAATCATGTTGATATTTTAATATTTGTCAATAAATGATTATATGATAACAGGCAGTTTCTAGAATGGCTATTTAATTACTTGAAAACCACCTTTTGCAGGGGAGAATTATCAAAAGTTTTTATCAATAAAAAACTAATTTCAAATGATAATAGAGTAGCCGACAATTAAATGCTGGCTACTCTATTATAGGTTATTATTTTAAACTAATATATAACTACTCTACCAGACCCTCTAGCCCCTCAATACAGGAATCACAGACTAACTTCTCCTTATAATAGGTGTTATTGCTAATATTACCGCAGAAATGACAGCCTGACTCATACTTTTTAATAATGATTTTATCGCCATCAACATAAAATTCCATAGGATCTTTGATATTTAAGCCCATAGTATCTCTTAATTCCTTAGGAATCACTGCTCTACCGAGATCATCAATTTTTCTTACAATACCAGTTGATTTCATTTTTGCACCTCCAAATTTGTTATTACACAATTCTATTATACATCAATTTGTAGCTTTGGTAAAGTATTCTTTTATTTCAATATTTCTTTAATGATAAAATAATAGCCTTTAAAACCTTCTATTAACTGATCAATTTCTATATATTCATCAGCTGTATGGGCCAGTTCTTCCCTGGAAGGGCCAAAACCTATAGTTGGAATTCCTGCTTCAGCGGCATAATGGCTGCCATTGGTACAAAATGAGTAATGGGATAGTTCTGGCTCAATCTCTGCTTTTGAAATTCCTGTCTCTGCTAGCCTGATTAGTTCGTGGTCTTCAGGCAGGATCCAGGCCGGAAAGAATCTCTCTGCTTCAATCAAGTTGCCAGTCCAGCATTTAGCGCTGGCTTCTGCAAAATAGGCTCGCCCATTGAGGTTAAGTTTTTCAATTAGATTATTTATCTGCTTTAGAACAGTTTCTCGGCTTTCACCTACCAGGAGCCTCCTGTCATATGTAACCCTGCAGTTATCTGGCACCACTGAAGACCCTGGATATGGCGATGATTTAATATCAGTAAGTTCAAGGATTCCCTGGCCTAAAAGCTTGTCTTCAGGGGGAGTAAGTTTCCGGATTTCAGTGATCAGCTCAGCCATATCATAGACTGCATTACGGCCGACTTTTGGACTGGAAGAATGGGAACTAATGCCGTCGGTCTCTACAACTATTTCAGCCCTGCCCCGCTGACCCTGCATTAATTTAAGGCCTGAGGCTTCGCCGATTATAACAAAATCCGGGGCGATAGCTTTACTTATCTCTCTGGCTGCAACGCCTTCAAAGATCTCTTCATGGACTGTGCCAGTTACATAGATCTCTCCGGTAAAATCAGTATCTTTGGCCAGGCTGGCTCCAGCCATAATCATCGCCGCCAGAGCACCCTTCATATCTGAACTGCCCCGGCCATAGATTTTACCATTTTTGATCTCTCCACCATAGGGGGCGGTACTCCAGGCCGATTTATCTGCTGTTACTGTGTCGATATGGCTATCCAGGAGAATTTTTTTACCAGGTCTACTGCCCTTTAGCATTCCAGTTATACTGCCGTATTTATCGATATTGATCTGATCGAAGCCCAGCTGCTCCATATAGCTTTTGGCAGTTTTGACTGCTGCCTCTTCTTTTCCTGAACTACCAGCTGCCCTGATTAGGTCCTGGCAAAGCTTTATTAGTTTATTTTCTCTATCTGCTGTAAGCATTATAATGACCTCCTGGATTATATGAACTTTCAAAGATTAAGACTATTTATTTATGATTTCTCCTGGTTTCCTGTCAGGATGATATATGCCTTCCTCTTGCTTGAATTTGCCGTTTATCAGTACTGACTGAATGCCATTACCTCTGCCGTTTAAGAGTTCATCCTTTGAAAATATGACCAGATCTGCCTTCATGCCAGGTGCAATCTCGCCCCGGTCTTTTAATCCCAGCTTCTCGGCAGATTTTTGACTGAACTTATTGATTGCCTCAGCTAATGTGATTGTCTGGTTTTCAAAAACATACTTCTTTAAAATTCTGGGATAGGCAGAACTAGTTCTCGGGTGCTGGTTGGTCTTAGAAAATAATGAGTCTGTGCCGATGCTGCCGTTCTGATTACTAAGTATCTTTTTTACAACGGACTCTTCCATAAAATAATCCTGCATTAGTATACTGCCATCTTCTTCTAAAAGAAGGTCAAAGGCTGCATCTGCAGGCTCTTTGCCTAACCTATCGCCGATCGCTTTGATTGAGAGTCCGCTGATATCTCCTCTATCACCACTATTTAATCCAGTGATATAGATATTGTCCCAGCCCAGAAGGTAGGGCAGATTGTCCCAGCTTATATTTTCATATGCTCCTGTCTGATATATTTCTTTCAGCTCTTCTCTGACCTGATTGTCTTTTAGGGCATCCAGCCCCTGCTCATCGATAAATTCTGGTGGGATAATTATCTCCAGGGATGTATTGCCAAAGGTATAGGGATATGAATCAAAGGTGAAACTGTTATTGGCGATTTTCTCTAAAAGCTTATCTAGCTTGGCTTCGTTTGACCTGCCAATCACCTTTAGATGGGAGATATTTATCCTGCAGTTAGTGCCCTCGGCAAGGTTAATTATCTCATCCAGGGAGTCCAGGATACCTGTGGCCTCGCTCCTTAGGTGGACAGAGATTATCTTATTATATTTATCTGCCAGCTTAAATAGGGTTTTTAGCTCTCTGGAATCTGCATAAACCGCTGGGAAATAGCAGAGCCCAAGGCTTAAGCCTATTGCCCCTTCTTCAAAGGATTTTATTGCCAGATCTCTAAATTCCTCGAATTCTTCGGCATTCATCGGCTCTTTGCTGCCCTTTCTTATATTGTATCTGAGAAGCCCGTGAGGCAGGAAGTAGGCCAGGTTGTTATCCAGGCCTCTCTGCTGGAGCTGGCTGAAATATTCTGCCACTGAGTTCCAGGGGATTTTCGGCAGCGGGTTTCTTATAATCATATGCTGATGCCAGCCTGACTTAACACCTTCTTTGATAGGTGCTGTTCCCAACCCGCACTGGCCTGCAACCTCTGTTGTTATTCCCTGCTTTACCTTTTTGCTGAGGCCTTCAGGGGCAAAGTTCATCAGGTCGCCATGGGAATGGATATCGATAAAACCAGGAAAGATATAGCTATTATCTCCCTGAATAATTCTGGTTGAGGGCTGGTCTGCCTGGAGCTGACCGACTTTAATTATTCTATCTCCCTCAATTAAGATATCGCCCTGGAATGACTCTGAATCCCTCTGGCCATCAACTATTATAAAATTTTTAAGTAAT
>SLSL01000112.1 GCA_007130465.1 Halanaerobiaceae bacterium
TACTTAAAATAAATTCTTATCTGTTATTATTTATTCATCTCTTCTAATCCTTCCAGCATGGCAAAGAAATTTTCTGCAGGAACGTCAGCCTGGACATTATGAACCGGTGCAAAAACAAAACCGCCACCAGGGGCCAGATTTTCAATATTCTTTTTAGTCGCTTCCTTAACTTCTTCTGGAGAAAAGTTAGGTAATGCTTTTTGGGTATCTATCCCGCCCCCCCAGAAAACTAGATCCTTGCCAAATTCTCGTTTCAATTCCTCAGCATTCATATCAGCAGCACTAAGCTGAACTGGATTAATAATATCAACACCTTCTTCTATTAAATCCGGCAGCAATCTTTTTACAGCACCGCAGCTGTGATACCAGATGTAAGCCCGACTTTTAGCCTGTTTTTTAATGTGGCTAAACAATTCTTTATGTCTTGGTTTAATAAATTTTCTGTACATATCTGGTGAAACAAGCAAAGAATCCTGACTTGCAATATCATCAGCCTCTGCTACCACTAAAATTTCTTCCCCGGCGACCTCCAGTGCTTTTTCCCAAAACTTCTTTTTATAATCCAGAGTTTTATCAAGCAATGCTTCAGCCATTCCAGGGTTCAAAATCATATCCTGATAAAATTCTTCGAAGCCTCTCAACCAAAGAGCCATTTCAAAGATTCCACCTGTGTTAGGATTAAAAACAGGAGCTTTACCCAAACGTGCGGCACTAGCAAACTGTTCTGCAACATTTTCAAATCGGGCTGAATCCTGGGGATCGCAAAATTCCAATGCTTCAATATCCTTAATACTATCAGCTTTCTGTAGAGGATGGTCCCACATATCATAATAGAAACCTCCTTCTTTAGGCATTCTCCATCTGATTCCAAATTCATCAGTAAATTCCCAGTATTTATCTCTATCTTCCCTCTTGAATTCCCAACCAGATGGTGGATTGGAATAAATTCCTTCAGCATCATTATTAATCTGTTCTTTGAAATCCTGATCTAAACCACCAAGCTGTTGGATTCTATCAAAAACTTTCGCTTTTCCCGGATCCAGCCCTAAACTTTCTCTTAACTTTCTATAAGTCTTAATGTGGATGCCACAACAATGGGCGTCAAATCCCAACGGAATTCTATCGGACTCTTTATGGTTAAGTGCTTTTTCTATTCGCTCTCTTGAATTTTTTTCAAGCATTTAAATTCCTCCTAATTTATTTTCGTATTGTCAAAAGTTTTTATTATTATTTAAACCTAATTTTTATTTAATTCTATTAGCCTGTAGCACTAATAGTTTTTTTCTTGCCATACTGGTCTATAATTACTGCAAAGAGAAGAATACTACCCTGTACAAAGGTCTGCCAGTAAACATCAACCCCCAATAAATTCAAAGAATTAATAATTAGCCCCATTAAAAGCGCTCCAAAAAAAGCACCAATTACTGTCCCTTCCCCACCTTTAAGGCTTGCCCCACCTAAGATTACTGCAGCCACAACCTGAAGTTCTATGCCCTCACCAGCAGTTGTAGTAGCTGCTGCAAATCTAGCTGTATTAATAATTCCAGCTGTTCCAGCAAGAAATCCGGTCAGCATAAAGTTAAATATCCTCATTTTTTGAACTTCAATTCCGGAAAACATTGCTGCCAGAGGGTTGCCTCCAATATAATAATTCTGCCGAAAAAATTTAGTTTTCCTTAATAGAAACTCAAATATAACTACTAAAAACAGGCTGATCCAGATTGGGCTCTGGATGGTAAAAAAGTATGTTCTGCCGATAGCAGTAAAATTATCAGGTAATCCGGCAATATTTCGCCCCCCCATAATTATCATGACCAATCCTCTTACAGCCATCATGGTGGCCAAAGTTGTTATAAAGGGATTAATACCAATTTTAGCAACTATCACTCCATTAATTAGCCCAATAAATGTTCCCCCTGTCAAAGCTAATATAATTGCAAAAGGTATAGGGACCCCTGCTCTTATAGTAATTGCTACTATTGCTCCGGAAAAAGCAAGAACTGAGCCAACAGATAAATCAAAATCCCCTGATGTCAACAGAATAGTCATTCCAATTGCCAAAATAGAGGCAATTGCTACTCTTAAAAATAAAGCTCTTAAATTGCCGACAGTAAAGAAATATGGTGAAGCAAAAGACATAAATATTCCAATTATTAAAATGATAAATACTATCATAAATTCCCTCATATTAATTATCTTCTTAATTAAACTTAGTTCCTTATTATCATTTTTCATCTCGATTATTCCCTCCTGAATTAATAGTTCCTGTAGCATAAGCTAGTATATTTTCTTTGCTGGCTTCTTTTTGGGAAACACCTCCAACAATTTCTCCCTCTCTCATAACTAAAATACGATCACTAATATTAATAATCTCAGGTAAATCTGAGGAAATTAATATTATCCCAATTCCTCTGTCTGAAATTTCATTTAAATACTTGTAAATTTCCTGTTTGGCTCCAACATCGACCCCTCTGGTCGGTTCATCAACAATCAAAACCTCAGGGTCAGTTCCAACCCATTTCCCAAGAAGTACTTTTTGTTGGTTTCCACCAGAGAGATTTCTAACCTTTTTCTCAATACTGGGTGTAACTATATTATATTTTTCAACTATTTCTCTGCTGAAATCAGCTATTTTTTTATCCTGCATTAAACCCAAACTACCCTGGGCAAATTTTTTCAAAACTGAAGAAACCAGATTTTCTCTGATATTCATATCCAATAATAACCCCTTGCTGTGTCTATCTTCTGTAAGATACGAAATACCATTATTCATAGCTTGAATCGGTTTATTAATTCTTAGTGTTTTCCCATTAAGAATAATTTCTCCTTCACTTTTTTTGCTAATTCCAAAAATTGCTTCGGCCATTTCTGTTCTGCCTGAGCCAACAAGACCAAACACGCCTAGAATTTCACCTTTTAAAAGCGAAAAATTAATATCATTAAAATCAGATCCAGAAAAATTTTTGACTTCAAAGTATTTTTTACCAATATTTTTTTCATTAAAGCCATAAAAATCATCTAGCTCTTTTCCAACCATCAATTTCACCAAGTCATTTTCATTAACCTCTTCGACTTCTTTTGTACCCACATATTTTCCGTCTCTTAAAATTGAAACTCTGTCACAAATATCAAATACTTCCTGTAATCGATGAGAGATATATATAATTGCCATTCCTTCGTCTTTTAATTTGAGCAGCAAATTAAAAAGACGATCTATTTCTCCCCGACTCAATGAAGAGGTAGGTTCATCCAGAATCAAAACTTCAGGATCTTTGGAAAGTGCCTTTAAAATTTCAATTAACTGCTTGTCACCGGTGTTAAGACTACCTACCTTTTTTTCAGGATCAAACTTAAGATCAAAAATATCCAGCAATTCTTTCGTTCTTTTGTTTAGTTTCTTTTTATCTATAAAGCCAAATTTATTAACCGGTTGTCTATTAACAAATATATTCTCAGCAATTGACATATTGTTAACTAGAGACAGTTCTTGAAAAACAACACCAATCCCGTACTCTGAAGCTTTATGGGGTTTAAATTCTTCAACTCTTTTCCCCTTGATAAAAATTTTACAGGAATCAGGTGTGCAAATGCCACCAAATATATGAATTAAAGTGCTTTTCCCTGCTCCATTTTCACCTACAAGAGCATGGATTTCCGCTTTCTTTAAATTAATTTTAACTGCATCAAGAGCCTGGACTCCGGGATAAGCTTTACTTACATTCTCAGCCTCTAGGATTAACTCCTGGCTTCCTAATTCTTTTTTTCTATTACTCATAAGCACAGCTCCTTCAGGTAACAAATTTCTTTTATTTGAAAAAAGCAGAGGAGAATCCTCTCCCCTGCAAATGAAATTCTTAAGAATCTTAAACTATTTAGTCACGCTGGAAATACTGATAATTATTTTCATCAACCAGAACAGCACCTGTATCTATTGAAAGAGGTGTACCTGTGATGCCAGCAGCTTCGTTATTGGTAGTAATTTCCGGTACATTGCCTGTGTTCAAATTATGCATTAGCTGTAAACCATAATATGGCATGAGAGCAGTTTGCTGTGCAATTGAGGCAGTTATAACACCCTGTTCTATATAACTTAGAGTTTCTTCATCCCTATCCATGGAAATTATAACTACTTCACCAATTCTTCCTGCTTCCATAACTGCAGTTGCTGCTCCAACTCCTCCAGCAGCCTCTACACAGGCAATACCATCAAGCTCAGGAAATCTCTCTAAAATAGATGAAGCAGCACTGGCTGCTACAACTTCGTCACTCTCTGTGTTTGCAATTTGAACTATTTCAATATCATACTCTGCTAAAGCTGCTTCATATCCATCGACTCTTTCATCCAGATTAGGCTGCCCAGGAAGTGTTAGTAAACCAATCTGACCTTCTCCATTTAAACGCTTTGCCATTTCCTGACCACCCATATAGCCAGCTTCAAAGTTACCGGTACCAACAAAGGCTAACCTATCTGAATTAGGAAGATCAGCATCAAGGGTAACCACAGGAATTCCCTGAGCTACTGCATCGTTAACAATCGGATTTAACATTTCATCAAAGCCTACCACAAGAATACCATCTGGACTCATTGCAATGGCTTGTTCAAGTGTGTCTGCCATTGCTGCAAGATCATTACCTGAAGGTCCCATATACCTGGTTTCTACACCCATATGTTCCCCGGCAACCTCTAATCCCATCTGGTGGTCATAAAAATAATCAAGAGCACTTAACATTGATACTTGAATATAAAGATAATCCTCCTCAGCTTGAACCTGTCCGGTAAAACCAACCAAAACCATTGTAAAAACAAGAACTGTAATTAAAGCTAGTGAAATATTATTTTTCATTTTTTTTCCCCTATCTTTTTTTTAGATTTTAAAAAAATAATGCTGTTGAACATACCAATACAACTCACTCATAAATTAAATTATAATATTTCA
>SLSL01000171.1 GCA_007130465.1 Halanaerobiaceae bacterium
GGCAACGATAACGGTAAGCTGTTTACGGGAGAACCGTACGTGCAGTTTGACGAGAGGTCCCAGCTGTAAAAGGCTGGTCCTACTCTATTAAGTGGACTATTAAAATATGTAATTAAATGTTTTTAAAAAAGACTCGCAACTTTTAGTTATGATTAAATAAAATGAATAGCAAGTCAGGTATGGGTTAGTACTGGGTTGATACTGGGTTGGTACTGGGTTGGGATCGAACCTGAGCTGAATAGATGGGCTAATAAAAATTATTTTTAAGATATTTAATTAAGGAATTGAGAATCTCTTTAAATATAAAACTCCACTGCCTCTTATGATTTATAAGAGATCAGTGGAATTTTTGAAATAAAAAAGTTATTTATTATTACTTGGCTTTTGCAGGTTCCATATTGATTTTATTACCTTTTATAAAATTGTTATTCATTGTTGCCAGGACCTGTTGACCATCTTCTCTTGGAACTTCTACAAAGCTAAAGTTTTCATAGATATCGATGGCGCCAATATTTCCACCAGCAATTCCAGTCTCTCCTGCAATAGTTCCAACAACATGACCTGGTGTTAGATGATCTCTACTACCTGCATTCATAAAGAATCTGACCATTCCAGGTTCTGCTCCAGTATCACCAAAGCTTTCCAGACTTTCAGACTCTTCTTCCTGTTGATTTAATGATTTCTTTAATAGAGCAGCAGCAATCTCTTTAACTGAATAATCCGTATTAAGAGTAGTCTCTATCATACTAATGTATTTGCTAAGATCTTCAGATTCAATATATTTAGCTATATCATCTATTAAATGTTTGAATTTAATTTTTTCTATATCATTAAGAGTTGGAATATTTCCTTTATCAATTCTGCTCTTTGTGTGACGTCTAATTTTATTCAATTGATTATTATCTCTTCTGGCCACAAAGGAAAATGCTTTGCCGCTATTGCCTGCTCTGCCTGTTCTGCCAATCCGGTGTACATAATAATCAGTATCCTGAGGAAGGTCAAAATTAAATACTGCTTCTACATTATCTACATCTATGCCCCGGGCAGCAACATCAGTTGCTATTAGAACTTTAATTTTTTTATCTCTAAATGCTGACATTACTCGATCTCTCTGATTCTGATTTAGACCTCCGTGGAGGCCATCAACTAAATAGCCATCAGCCATTAGTTCAGAGGTGAGTTCATCAACCATTTTTCTAGTATTACAGAATACTAATGCTAAATTAGGATTATGGTATTCAAGTAATCTAGTAAGAGCCATAAATTTATTTTTCCTTTTTAATTTAAGATAATACTGATCAATACTCGGGACTGTCATTTTTTCTTTGGCTACTTTTACAAACTCAGAGTTTTTCTGATATTTTTTACTTAATTTATGGATAGAGTTTGGAATAGTTGCAGAGAATAATAGAGTCTGTCTATCTTCAGGTATATCCTTTAAAATAGTTTCGATATCATCTATAAAACCCATATCAAGCATAACATCGACTTCATCTAAAACAAGAAAATCGATATTATTTAGTTTTAATGTTCCTCTGCGCATATGATCCATGACCCGGCCAGGTGTTCCAATAATTATTTGAGCTCCTTTATTTAAAGCTCTGATCTGTTTGCTTATATTTTGACCACCATAAACTGGTAAAGTTTGAATACCATGTTTATACTGGGCTAGATTTTTAAGTTCTCTACTAACCTGGATAGCTAACTCTCTGGTTGGACATAAAATAATTGCCTGAGGTTTTTTCAAATTTTCATCTATTTTTTCTAATAATGGTATTCCAAATGCTGCGGTCTTTCCTGTTCCTGTTTGAGCCCTTCCAATAATATCTTTGCCATTCATAATTTTTGGGATTGCATTTTTCTGAATTGGTGTTGCTACTTCAAATCCCATATCATCGACTGCTTTCAATATTTCATATGAAAGCCCTAATTCTGTAAATTTAATTTTATTCAATATATATCCACTTCCTAAATTTTATTTTATAAAACATTAAAAAACCCTGACTACATTACATATAGTCAGGGAATAGTTGCTATATAATAAATTAATTTTTATTTTATTTAAACTGCAACAACGTTTTCGGCCTGTGGGCCGCGGTCTGCTTCAACGACTTCAAATTCAACTTCCTGACCTTCTTCTAAAGATTTGAAACCTTCATCCTGGATAGCTGAATAATGTACGAATACATCATCGTCGCCTTCTCTTTCAATAAAGCCAAAACCTTTTTGATCATTAAACCATTTTACTTTACCTGTGTAAATCATTAAAATATATTCCTCCTAAATTTTCTATAAAAGCAAGAAGATTAGTTTTTTCTTGCCACTGCTAATAACTTTAACATAGATAGAATAAGAATGCAAGTATTTTGTTCTTGTTGTCCTTCTAAACTTATTTTAATCTAAATTGAAATTAATTGTGTTAATTGTGTTAGGGGAGTTGTAATATGAGATCAGTGGTTTTAAAATTACTAATAATATATTTTGATATTTTTTATCACATTTAGACTTATCTTTTTTCGATGTTATCTAATTTTTTTAACATAAAACTCTCACATTCAACTATTATAATTTTAAACAGAATATAAAAAGCATGAAGAAATGTAGCGGAGTGTAGGAATGTAATTGAGGGGGTGTTCATTTATGTCTAAAATTCAAAAGTCGATAGCTTTAACTCTGGTATTAGCTTTGGTAGTATTTGCCGCAGCAGCATGTGGAGTACCAGATGAAGAAGAATTTGAAGAGATGGATGATGATTTTGGTATTCAAATAGAAGAAATTGAAGAAGAATTTGTTGAATATGAGATAAGCTCTGATATTTTAGAAGAAGTTGACATAGTTTAAAAGTTTATTTGACTAGATTATAGTTTAATTTTTAATGTTTCGTATTATTTTGGAGGTGCCTTAATTAAATGTTAAATAAAAATAAATTATTACCCTTAGTATTGGGTTTAGCATTAGTATTCTTGTTATCTTCTCCAATGGCTGCAATGAATTTTGCAGTAATTGAGATGGAAACAGTGACACAGGAGCATCCTGCAGCCGCTGATTTAGAGGCTGAACTTCAGGCAGAGATAATGCAGGTTCAGGAAGAATTTCAGGAACAGGCCCAGGAATTAGATCCAGAACAGGATGCTGAACAAATGCAGCAATTACAACAACAGATGCAGCAAGAAGCTCAAATGATACAGCAGCAGTTGAGCGACGATTTAATGGAGACTATTCAACCAGATCTTGATAGCTTTAGAGAAGATCATGGTTATGACCTGATTTTAATTGATGCAGCTGTTGTTAGTGGAGCAGAAGATGTTACTGAAGAATTTATAGAATATGTTCAATAAAAAGTTAATTATTTTAACCGATAAATAGGAAATTGTTTTCCTCCTCCATGTTTTCCCTGCCTTTCCCCGGGCAGGGTTTTTGTTTTTTACAATTGAAACTTAATATTCACAAATATATCTGGTTTATTTTGATATATTCTGAATATTTCTTTATAATTTTATCACAAATGTCTTTTATACTATAAGTAACAATTAAGAATCAGCAAATTATTTTCATTAAAATAAACAAGGAGGTGTAAATGATGACTAAATTTCAAAAAGCAATAGCTCTTAGCCTTGTTTTAGCTCTGGTAGTATTTGCAGCGGCAGCTTGTGGGGTACCAGATGAAGAAGAATTTGAAGAGATGGATGATGATTTTGGTTATCAATTAGAAGTTGAAGAAAGTTTTGCTGAGGTTGATTTTGAAATAGCAACGGCAAGTCCAGTTAATGTAATTCTATAAAACGAAAATAAAATAATATATATAAAAGCCCACCATTTAATGTGGTGGGCTTTTTGTTTTCTCTATATTATGATAGAATTTATTTAGATTCTATTTTATCCATACCTCCAAGATAAGGCTTTAATACTTCTGGGATTGAGACAGAACCATCTTTGTTCTGGTAATTTTCAAGTATAGCGGCTACTGTTCTACCAATCGCCAGACCAGAGCCATTTAAAGTATGAAGATACCTTGTCTGTGAATCTGGATCAGGACGATAACGGAGACCGGCTCTTCTGGCCTGATAATCTTCAAAGTTAGAACAAGAAGATATTTCTCTATAAGTATCATAAGCTGGAAGCCAGACTTCTAAATCATAAGTCAGAGCAGCTGAAAATCCAAGATCTCCACTACATAATCTTACAACTCTGTATGGGAGTTCAAGAGCCTGGAGAATATCTTCAGCATCATTAGTTATTTTTTCAAGTTCATCATAAGAAGTTTCTGGAGTAACAAATTTAACCATCTCAACTTTATTAAATTGATGCTGCCTAATAATTCCTCTTGTATCACGGCCATGAGCTCCAGCTTCTGCTCTAAAGCAGGCACTATAGGCTGAATGATATATCGGGAGATCATCTATATCCAATATTTCTTCTCGATATAGGTTTGTAATTGGAACTTCAGCTGTTGGAATAAGATAATATTCTTCATCCTCGAGTTTAAACATATCGGCAGCAAATTTTGGCAGCTGGCCAGTTCCAGTCATGCTATCCTTATTTGCAATAAATGGTGGGAATATTTCTTCATAATTGTGATTTTCTCTGTGATAGTCTAGCATGAAATTTATCAGTGCGCGCTCCAGTCGAGCACCGGCACTCTTTAAAAATGTAAACCTGGATCCAGTTACCTTAGTTCCTCTTTCGAAATCTAAAATATCAAGGTTTTCGCCTATTTCCCAGTGAGGCTTGAAATCAAAATCGAAATCTCTTGGTTCTCCCCATTTTCTTATTAATTCGTTATCTTCCTCATCGTTTCCTACAGGAACATTTTCATGAGGAATATTTGGGATTTCAAGGCGTATAGAATTAACATTTTTTTCAACATCATCAAGTTCATTTTCGAAGGTTTTGATTCGATCAGAAACATCTTTCATTTCAGTAA
>SLSL01000212.1 GCA_007130465.1 Halanaerobiaceae bacterium
GTTTAAATCAAAAAGTCCCGACTGGCAATTAAATCCCAATCGAGACTATCACAAAATATATTTTATCAAAGTTAGTAATTATTACAATTTAGTAAAAATCACTCTCTCATCTTTGGATCTAAAATATCTCTCAAGCCATCACCGAGGAGATTAAAACCAAGGACTACTACCATCAGAGACAGACCAGGAAATGTTACTCCCCACCAGGCCGTTCTCATATACTGCCGCTCTAAAGACATTTGAAATCCCCAGGTTGCCTGTTGAGGTGTTGCCCCTAATCCTAGAAAACTCAAACCTGCCTCTGCTATAATCGGATAGGCTATCCCAAGGGTTGCATAGACTATGATAGTTGATAAACAATTTGGCAGAATATGATTGAGCATTATCTTGATATCATTTAAGCCAATACCTTTAGCAGCCCAGACATATTCCCTTTCCTTTAATGAGATAACCTCACTTCTAACCAGCCTGGCAAAGGTTGGCCAACCAACAACAGCTAGAGCTATAATTACATTCTCTATCCCCTGACCTCTAATTGCCATAATGGCCATTGCTAAAATTATTCCTGGAAAAGCAATAAAAGCATCGACTATTCGCATCAATATATTTTCAATCCAACCTCCATAATAGCCAGCGATTAGACCTACAATAATGCCTATAATAGCTCTTAAAAAGACAACACTCAACCCTACCATTAATGAAATCCTGGCCCCATAAATAATCCGACTTAAAATATCTCGCCCAAAAAAATCAGTTCCCAACCAGAAATCTGAACTTGGCCCCTGGTGGGCATTAAGTATATTCTGCTCAAAGGGATTATGTGGAGTTATGTAGGGCCCTAAAACAGCTAAACCTATAAAGATTATTACGATTATAAGTCCTATTATAGCCGTTGGACTCTTCTTAAACCTTCTAAAAGCGTCCTGTCTAAAGCTCATACTTCTTTTTTCTTTCTGAACTTCATCAGGCCGGTTCATTTTTTTACTAGCTCTATCTTTATCAGTCGATTGCATTTGCTATACCTCCAATCATCAGGTTATTCATAGCGGATCCTGGGCTCTATAAACCCATAAAGTATATCAGTTAAAAGATTAATTAATATGAAAATAAAAGCAAAGATCAGAAGATTACCCATTATCATAGGATAATCTCTGGCCAATAATCTGAGGTAAGCAAATCGACCAATCCCCGGATAAGCAAAAACACTCTCGATTATAACAGAACCTCCAAGCCGGGACCCTAACTGAATGCCAATTACAGTAACAACAGGTAACATAGCATTCTTAAGAGCATGTTTATAAATAACTGTCTTATTTTTAAGCCCCTTGGATTGAGCTGTTCTAATATAATCCTCTTTAAGCACTTCTAACATACTGGAACGAGTTAATCTAGTTATAACTCCAGCTGCCGGAAGACCTAAGGCTATAGCTGGCATTATCAGGTGAAGCAATGTCCCTGACCCACTGGCAGGTAAAAGCCTTAACCTGTATGAAAATAAAAGCATTAACATCAAACCAATCCAAAAATTCGGCATAGAAAGGCCTAAAAGGGCAAATATCCTGGCTATAGAATCAGCCATTGTATTCTGTTTTACTGCTGAAAGAATCCCCACCGGTAGACCTATCCCAATGGAAACTATAAATGATGCTATCACAAGCTGAATAGTCGCAGGCAATCTCCTAATTAATGTTATAAATACTGGCCTGCCATCCTGTAGGGAATAACCTAAATCCCCACGGAACAAACCTCCTATCCAATTAAGGTACTGAACATGAACTGGCAGATTTAATCCCATTGCCTCTCTAATAGATTCTACCTGTTCTGCAGTTGCATCCTCGCCAGCTCTCATTATTGCAGGATCTCCTGGAGTTAAATGTACCAGAGAAAATGTTATTAATGTCACCAGCAAAAGTACTGGTATAACCTGAACTATTCTTTTTAAAATATAAATATGCATCCAGCAACCACTCCTAATAACTATAACTTCTACAGTTTTAAGGGCAGACAGTAACTTCTGCCTGCCCTTAATATTTAATTAATTAAATTTTCTAATTAGCTTATTCTGACCAGTAAGCATCTATAAGATTGCGACTCCGCTCTACATAATTATAATCAAAATTAAAGTCACTATCCCAGGCCATCCACATCTGACTATTTCTTAATGGCACATTATAAGCATCTTCAGTCATGATTCTCTGAGCTTCAGAATATAGCTCTCTTCTGGCATCCTGGTCATCAATGATTCTGACTGCTTCATCGACCAGATCATTAAATTCAGGATTATTATAACCAGTTACACCTTCGCCATGAGTAAATCTATTCATGAAGTCATGGGGATCATACATGCCAGTTGAGCCCATATGATAGAGTTCAAAATCGCCATCAAGAATTCTAGATAAGGCTGCACTGAATTCCATAGTATCAGCAACAAGCTCAATACCTACAGCTTCATAATAGCTTCTGGCAATTTCGCCAAATTGAATATTCTCAGTACTGTTAGACATTGTAATAGTTAATTCCAGACCATCACCATAGCCTGCTTCCTCAAGTAACTCCATAGCTTTCTCTGGGTTATACTCATATTTATAGGTCGCATCAGGATCATAGGCCCAGGTATCTGCAATAATAGGATTATGCATAACTGAAGCTGTCGGCCAGACATGGGTAACGATTGCCTCTTTATCCAGTGCATAATTCAATGCTTTTCTGACTCTGACATCATTTAATATATCATGGTCAGGATGGGCATGGTTAATCGCTACCGGGAAATAATTTAAAGTCTGAGACATCTGCAGAGTGAAATTAGGATCATCCTGAATCATCTCTATTTCTCTTTCAGGAGGCTGGGTATAATCTATACTACCAGCTAATAATTCAGCAAGTCTGGTTTCTCCTTCTGGAATATCTCTGCGGATAATAGTCTCTAATATAGCAGGCCCACCAAAATAATCATCATATCTTTCCAATCTAATATAATCATTAGGGTTCCATTCAGCTAGAGTAAATGGTCCTGTTCCAACTGGATTAAAGGCAAAGGTGCCTTCCCCCTCTTCATAAGGATCAGCCGGTGCTAGATGCTCTGGAACGATAAAACGACGAAAGCCTGTCCAGGCAGCAGCATTAGGCTCAGCAGTTGTTATCTTAACTGTATAATCATCAAGGGCTTCAATAGTATCCATATCGACTCTAGTCCTGTGAGGAGAACCAAAATCCTCATCCATCATTGTCTCATAGGTAAAAACAACATCATGAGCTGTAAAGGGCTCGCCATCATGCCAGGTTACATCTTCCCTTAATGTAAAAATATAAGTCGTGTCATCAGGTGTCTCTAAATCAGTGGCCAGATCAAATTCCATTTCAAGGTCAGCATTTGGATAGATCAATGAGTTAAAAACTAATTCCAAAACTTCTTCTGCATAAGCAGAGGTTGTCAGTCGGGGATCAAGTGAATCAGGATCCTGAGTTCCACCCCAGATTAAATCTGTCCTTGCCTCAGCCATCGCTGACGTTGGAGCCATAAAACCTAATAATAATAAAAATGCCATTGCTACTAAAATACTCTTTTTAAACACATGAATTCCTCCTCTGTTTTTTAAAAAAATATTCTTAAAAATAATTACCCTGCTCTGTCCTCAACTCTCCAAATTGAAATTAAATAACTAAAGCTTCTATCATATATTATATTCACCATCTTACTGTTAAACTCCTTTTTAATAAACTAAATATTTAATAGTTCTCCAGGCCTCTTATCAGTTATTTTTCCATTCTTTAAAACAGAACTTCCTGCCACCCAGACTTCCTTAATTCCCTCTGGATAATTAAATGGAGCGATAAATTCTGCCCTATCAATAATTTTCCCTTCATCAAACAGCACCAGATCAGCCTTTAAACCAACCTTCAAAATTCCTCGATCATTTAAACCAAATCTTGCTGCCGACTTACCTGTCATCTTATGAATAGCAGTTTCAAGATCAATCAAACCTTTTTCACGGACATATCTGCCAAGCACCCTGGGAAATGTTCCGAAATTCCGGGGATGAGGTTTACCAGTAGCAAGTTTCCCCTCTGCTGCCAGAGAACTGCCGTCAGAACCAATCATACTAAGCCTGCTGGTCAGGACAGTCACCATATCGTCCTCACACATGGCAAAACCAATCATCCCAGCTCTCAACTCCTGTTCACTTAAAATCTTCAATAAAGCTTCAGCTTCTGGCATTTTCCAGCTCTCACCCAGTTCTTTAAGAGTAGAACCTTCAAATTCAGGATATCTATCTCCAGGCAGCTCAGAAATCATCAAATTCTCCCAGCCTCTTCTGGCAACTCTGTCATTGAGATAATCAAGTAACCTCTCCCTATCATCACCGTCTTCGAGGCGTTCCAGGAGCTTTTCCCTTCCCCCTTCATGGGCCCAATCAGGTAACAGTGAAGAAAGGCTGGTATTAGTTGCCAGGTAAGGATAGAGATCACAAGTAACATCTATGCCTTCCTCCCGGGCAGATTCCATAATCTCTAGAGTTCCTGCAACCAGCCCCCAGCATTCCTTATCTACAACTTTATGATGGGAAATGTGGACAGGTATCCCTGACTGCCTACCAATCTCCAGAGCCTCTCTCACTGCTGCAATCATCCCACAGCCTTCATTCCTTAAATGGGTTGTATAAATACCGCCATAACTAACAGCAACCTTTGCCAGCTCAATTAATTCTTCTGTCGTTCCATAGGAAGAAGGCGGATAGATCAATCCAGATGAAAAACCAACTGCCCCTGCTTCCATGGCTTCAGCCAGGATATCTTTGGCCTCATCGATTTCTGATGATGTCAACTCCCTATCAGCATAACCTACAACTGCCTTTCTGATCGCTCCATGACCAATCAATGAAGCAACATTAATAGATTTAGCCCTAGCTTCTAGCTTTTCTAGAAA
>SLSL01000108.1 GCA_007130465.1 Halanaerobiaceae bacterium
ATTTTAATAATTATTTAATTATATTGAGGATGCATTGTTTTGAAAGAAACTAACTGGTTAAAACTAGAAAGCGGCTCTGATATTAGAGGCAGGGCTATTGCCGATAATGAACAGGATATAGAGTTAACTGAAGAGGTTGTTAAAAAGACTGGAAAATGAAGGTATTAATACTCCGTTAGCTATTGAGACATCAGGTTATGCAGCTTTAAAGGAAAATTATTTTCTCGATGATGGTGCATATTTAGTTGCTAAAATCTTAATTAAAATGGCTAACCTGGCCACTGAAGGGATTAAATTAAATAGCCTGATTGCAGATCTTGAAGAGGCAAATATCAAAAAAGAATTTAGAATGGATATCGACTTAGAAGATTATAAGGATTACGGACAGCAGATAATCGATGATTTAGAAGATTATGTATATGAGATTTCTGGCTGGGAACTTGCTCCAGATAATTATCAGGGAGTCAGGATAAGTACTGGCGGTAATGACTGGTTTTTACTAAGAATGTCTCTCCACGACCCTGTTTTAGTTTTAAATATTGAATGTGATACTGATAGAGACCTAAATAAGACTCTAAAGAAGATCAAAGGGCCTTTAAATAACTATAAATCAATTAAACCTGTTGGATTTTAAATAGCTAAAATACTGGAGTGGTATCATGGAAGTTGAAACAAAATATAATAAATTGAAAGATATTTTATCTGAGATTGAGAGACCTCTCCTGGCTTTTTCTGGAGTAGTTGATAGCACATTTATTGCAGGGGTGGCTGCAGAGATGGAGCTGGATTTTAAGGCCATTACAATAAACTCTCCATTTATTCCTGAGGAAGAGATTCAGGAGGCAATTAGACTGGCCAAGAGTCTGGATAAAATTGATATTTAAGGAGACGACTACTTTGGGTATTAGAATTAAAGAAGTTAAAAGAAGCTGTCTCAAAAGGGAATTTATAGATTTCGATTCAAGTTTTGGAAATGTTACTATTAAGATAGCTTTTTATGATGGGGAGATAATAAAACTTGCTCCTGAATATGACGAATGTAAAGAGATAGCAAAGAAAAGAGGACTTCCTTTACAGCAGGTTTATCAGAAAATAATCTCTGAAAAAATGGCAGATAAAGAATATAATTTTTAACAGGAGGTGAACCATGAATATAAGTCCAGAAGAGGTTCTTGTTCTTAAAGAATTAGATGAAACTAAACCTGGCAGCAGGATAAATGATTATCTTAATAAGCTGTACAATATAAACTCAGAAGAAATCAAAAATAAATTAATCAAAAAAGAACTTTTAGAAGTTAATCAGAGGGATTCTAGTTTTACATTAACTGCTAAAGGGGAAGAAGTTATTAATGATCATCCTCATTTGATATATTATCACAGAAGAAAGTTATTACAGAAAAATATTGATCTCAAAAATTTTCATAATACCTATCTTGACTCTAAAGAAAGTAGTTTCAGAAAGATTGCCCTGGATTTGCTAGAAAAAAATAGTATTAAAGCCAGAAAGAAAAAAGCCTGGAATGATTATAGAAATATATTTTTGAGTATGGCCAATATTTATAGAGATATTGATAAAGATCAAAAGACTTTAAAAAATTTATTAAAGGTATATCATATAGACCTTAGCGGTCTGAGTAATGATGATCAGTTTAATCCAATAATGGTCAGAATAGCTCCAGGAATTATTGATGAGATAAAAGAATTAATAGTAAAACTTCAATATGAAGAGCAAGAGTTAAATACAATTTATCAATCAGTTGTCGAAGTTCTTGATCTTCCAAGACAGAATTACTCAGTCTCAAAGCAGTTTGAATATTTAATTACTTCTCTTAAAGATGGCGCAGAGAATCTTAATATTGAAATTCAGAAAGATAATATTCAATTATCTAAAAAGAAAGATGAAGATAAGGGATTTTTAAAAGGCATCTTAAATAAAATATTTTCTAAAAAATAATGAATAAGCAATACCTATTCTAGAAAAAATTATCAGGAAATCAACTACTAGACTCTATTATAAAGAACTGGCTAGAGATAGGTTTATGAAAATAAGAGAAAATAAATAATCAGGTAGTGAGGTGATATAAAATGAAATCCAGTCAATTTTTAATTTTAATAATTCTGATAATAATGATATTTATGGCTGTAACTAATCCAGGCATGGATGATTATGTGGATTGGGTAACAGATCAATCTAGAGAAGAAGCATCCAATCGGTTTGAAGAATTGGTGGCAAGTTTTGTTGGAGAAACAATGGTTAGAAGAGTCACCAGTAGAGATAATTATGTATTATTTAGTATTTATGAAACTGATATACCAGATGTAAATGGTGAAGAAAGTTCAAGAGTCATTGGTATATTTGGAAACTTCTTTGTTCTTAATAGCCCGGAATAAATAAATCCTGTTATTCGGAGGTCGCCAAAATGAAATCAATAGTAGATGTTCCTGGAATAAAAGTTGGTCATGCTCAAATGGATGATAAATTAACAGGCTGTACTGTTATTTTAACAGGAGAAAAGGGGGCAACTGCAGGTGTAGATATTAGAGGTGGTGCACCTGGGACTAGAGAGTCGGCCTTGCTGGATCCAGGAAAAGCAGTTGATAAAATTCACGGAATCCTTTTAACTGGAGGGAGTGCATTTGGTCTTGACGCAGCTGCTGGAGTAATGAAATATTTATGTGAAGAGAGAATTGGCTTTGAAACAGGTATAATGCCTGTCCCAATAGTCCCGGCTTCAGTTATTTTTGATTTTATAATAGGTGGACCTGCCTGGCCAGATTCCAGCCTGGCATATTCTGCCTGTGAATCAGCATTTTCAACTGAAATGGAGAGAGGTAATATCGGTGCCGGAATTGGCGCTACAATAGGCAAGGTGAACGGACCTGATTTTATGATGAAATCAGGTGTTGGGACCGCTTATTATCAATTTTCAAATGGGGTTAGTTTAGGAGCGTTTGTAGTATTAAATACTTTTGGAGATATAAGGTGTCAGCATACTGGCAAGATAATAGCCGGAGCTTATGATAGAGATAATAAAATCTTTTTAGATACAATGAGTGTTCTGGAAAACAATAATATCAATAAAGAGTTTGGTATAGAAAATACAACTCTTGTAGTCCTTGCCACTGATGCTCAATTGAATAAAACTCAGGCTAAAAAAATAGCAGAACTAGGCCAGAATGGACTTGCAAGAAGTTTATCTCCTGTTCATACAATGTTTGATGGCGATACTGTTTATGCAGTTTCTACTGGAAATAAAAAAATAGACCTTTCTTTACTGGGGAATAAAGCAGCTGAAGTTATAGCTGAAGCAATTTTAGATTCTGTTCATTCAGCTGAAATGATTGCAGGTATACCTTCATTAAAATATATAAAAGAGAATTAATTAGCCAATACTTATTTGCCATTACTATTATCATAATTATCTTAATATTTCTACTTTAGATAAGCTGTTGAAATATCTATCTAGATTGTGATATGATGTATCCAGTAATTAAAAATTTCACAAAAATTTTAGCCTTATTAATATCTAAACATCTCTTATTCATATTTAAATATTGAAGAGGCTTTTATTTTTTCTATATAAAGTGAAGAAATTCACTAAAATCGATTTATGAGGTGAAATTTATGGTGGAGAAAAGTTACGATAGCTTTCAAGTAGGAGATATGGCACTGTTTTCTAAGACGATTACTGAATCTAACATATCAAATTATGCAGGAATCACTGGAGATTTAAATCCTGTTAAATTCGTAATTTTATTGGAGGGATAATTTTGAATTTTAATTTAACAGATAGTCAAAAAATGATTCAAAAAGTGGTAAGAGATTTTGCAGAAAAAGAAATAAAACCTATAGCAGCTGAAATTGATAAGACAGGCCAATTTCCAACTGAAAATTTAAAGAAAATGATTAAAGCTGATATGTTAGGGATTCCTTTTCCAGAAGAATTAGGAGGTGCAGGTGGTGATACACTTAGTTATATTTTAGCTGTTGAAGAGTTATCAAAAGCCTGTGCAGTTCATGGGATTATATTATCAGCACATACATCATTAGGCTGTCAGCCTATTTATCAATATGGAAATTATGAACAGAAAGAAAAATACTTAAAACCAATGTTAAAGGGTGAAAAATTAGGAGCATTTGCATTAACAGAGGCTGATGCCGGCTCAGATGCTTCTAATATTCAGACTGTAGCTGAAAAAAAAGGGGATAAATATATCTTAAATGGCAATAAAATATTTATTACTAATGCAGGGGTTGCTGATACTTTTATAATCTTTGCGATGACAGATAAATCAAAAGGGACCAAAGGGATATCCGCTTTTATAGTCGAAAAAGATTATCCTGGCTTTACTTTAGGAAAAAAAGAAGAAAAAATGGGTATCAATGCTTCAGATACCAGAGAACTAATTTTCCAGGACTGTGAAGTCCCGGCAGAGAATCTATTAGGGAAAGAAGGTCAGGGCTTTGTAATTGCAATGAAAACTTTAGACGGCGGTAGAATTGGTGTTGCGGCTCAGGCTTTAGGTATTGCAGAAAGAGCTTTAGAAGAATCTATAAAATATCTAGGGGAAAGAGAGCAGTTTGGAAGACCAATCGGTAAATTCCAGGGACTTCAATGGATAGTTGCTGAAATGGCAACAAAAATAGAGGCTGCTAAAAATCTTGTTTATAAAGCTGCTAAAACAAAAGATGAAGGAAAAAGATTTTCCAAGGAAGCAGCAATGGCTAAATATTATGCTTCTGAGACAGCCACCGATGTTGCTAATAAAGCTATCCAACTACATGGTGGATATGGTTATATGAAAGAATATCCAATTGAAAGGTTATTAAGAGATGCTAAAATCACTGAAATATATGAGGGAACAACTGAGGTTCAAAAAATGGTAATTGCAAATTCA
>SLSL01000246.1 GCA_007130465.1 Halanaerobiaceae bacterium
CCTTTCGGCAAGTACCCTGTAAATAGAAGCCAGCTCCTGCTGACTATTTAATGAAAACATAGTAACCTTTCCTTTAAGATCATTTTTCTCAATAATTTCCATAATCTCATCAAGGATTTCTTTCTCATCTCCACTGGCATTACTGTAATCATCAAAAGGATTATCTATCCCCCTTAATGTTATCACCAGATTAATCCTGGATTGGAGCTCAGCATCACCTGCAAAGGCATTAAGCAAACCTAAATGATTCTTTTTAGGGTCTAATCGGCTGGCTGCAATAACCCCAGGAAGCTCTCTTCTTTCTTCATCAATATCTCTTATAAGCATCTTTTCAAATTTAGACTCTATCTTCTCATCCTCAGGCCCAATATCTGGATTAAAGATATCAGTATTAACACCAGGTGGTACAACAGCAAAATCCCTATTATCATCTAAATCAACTGTATCAGCATAGGCTCTATGGCTGTACTGACTATCTTTTTCCTGAGAAGTTGAAACAAAATTTGTTGCAGAATTATTCATGCTAATTCTTTCAGCAGCAATCCTTAAATGAAAATTATATCTGGCCAGCATCTCTTCTAAATTACTCTCATCAACATTTAACTTATCCATCTTCTGGGCACCAAGGGAATGGGCTGTAAATGTAAATGGTATACCTGTCTCATCCTCCAGCATAGCCCCTGCCAGTCCCCCATCTCCATAATGGGTTGTTACTATATCTGGCTTCTCGCCAATTTCCTCATAGTATTTCTGGATTTCCTCAACATAATCTTTTAAATATGGCCAGAGCTTCTCCTTCTCCAGAAACTCATCTCCCCCAAAGGGTAATCTAACAATATTAACTTTATTTGACTCAGGATAATTATCATACCTGGCTGAAAATTCAGGCCAGTCATCATCCTGTATCTGCCTGGTTAATATATCAACTTCAATATTAAATTCTTTGGCCATAGCAATAGCAATCTCTTTAACATATACAAGCTGGCCACCAAAATCAGGATGTTCTGTCCAATAACTATCATCTGGGTCAAAATTACCCTGAGGATTTAAAAACGCAACTCTCTTTATATCCATAAATCATCCCTCTTTCATTAAATTATATTTCCTAAACAATGACTCCTCATCAGGCAGCTCAACAATCGCCCCCACCTCTTTAATCACCTCTGCTGCAACAGAATTACCTAATTGAACAGCAAGCTCTAAGCTATAACCTGAAATAACTCCTATATAGAAACCAGACCAGAATGCATCGCCAGCACCTGTTGTATCAACTACTTCAGTGGCCAGAGAATCAAAATGTTTAACTTTATCGCCAGTAGATACAACTAATCCATTTGCCCCCTGGGTCAAAATCACCAGCCTACAACCACTCTCATGGAATGATTTAACATAACTCTCTGCATCTCCCCTGCCAAATAAAGCTTCTGCATCATCCAGAGACGGCTTAATAATATCAACTTTAGGCAGTAAATTTTTAATATATTCTATCCCATCCCCTCTGCCCTCCCATAACTGAGGTCGATAATTAGGATCAAGTGATATTATCTTTTTCTGATCCCTGGCTATATTAATAATTTTCTCTATAGCCCTTCTGCTCTCAGGAGCTGACAGGGCAAAAGTAGATAAATGTATGATTTTAGATTTAATAATATCCTCTTCTTCAATCTCATCACTATCAATAAATTTCTCTGCGCCTCTATAGGCAATAAAACTAGGTGATTTCCTGCTCCTGGTTACCATTATGACAGTTGTATTATTATCTCTATCAACTGAAATAGTATCGGTAATTACCCCGGCTTCTTCAAGCCTCTTAATTAAATAGTCTCCTAAACCATCATATCCAACCCTGCTAATCAAAGCTGATTTTTTGCCGAACCTGGCCAAATTCATTGCTATATTAGCTGGTGAACCGCCAAAATATCTCTCAAAATTATCTGCCTCAATAAAGGAATCTGCCTCTTCTTTAGAAATTAAGTCAACTAAAACCTCACCAACTGCAAGTAGATCAACAGGAGAATTCAATAACTTTATAGGTTTGTCCAAACTGAATTCCAATAGAAACATCCCCTTATTTAGCTAATTCCAGTCTATTGACTTTATAAAAATATATAAAACTGATCAATATTATTATACCACCTAAAACCATCCAACTTAAATTATAATTATCTGTTATATCTGCCAGCAATCCAAATAAAGGCGGACTAAATATTACCCCAGTCCTTAAAAATATCAAAGCCAGACCAGTTGCTACTCCAGCATCATCAGAACCGGCTGTCTCACCAATATATGTAAAATAAAGTCCCATCCAGCCCATCCCTGACATTCCTAATAAAAAGGAAAAGAGAACAATTAATAATCTGGATCCAGAAAACCTCCAAACAAATAAGCCAAAAAAGAAAAGCATAAATGAAATCATAATTACCAGTAATTTAAGTGCCGGATTTCTTTTACCTTTAAAGAACTTATCACTAATAATCCCCCAGAATGGCCTACCAACAATTCCACCAATCTGTAAAATTCCTAAGGAGAAACCTGCCAGGGTAGCGCTAAAACCTAAATCCAGAGTTAAATATAATGCAAAATGAGCTGGAATAGCACCGATTGCAGTTCCAAAACCAAAGCCAAGCAGACATAATAAGAATAAATGCTTATCAGCAAGAAGCTCTTTAAGTTTTTTGAAAAAAGAAATATCTTTAGCCTCTGTCTTCTGGCTTCTATCACTTAAAAAACCAACTATAAAAAAGCCAACTACAACTGCAGTTATTCCTGATAAAGCTATTGCTCTCCTCCAGCCAAAACTTTCAGCAAAAACCGGTAATAGACTGGCGCCTGCAAAACCACCAATACCTCCACCTGACTGCATTATACCCATTGAGATAGCCCGTTTTGAGTAATGAACCCCTTCAATAATCGCTTTATTCACAGAAGGTGTGACGATACTAAAACCAAAACCACAGATCAATCCTAAAATTAAAAGTACAGAATATACCGGGGCAAAACTATGTAAAAACATCATTCCGCCAACACTAAATACACCTATCATCATTCCTCGCCTGGCACCATAATTATCAACAATTTTGCCACTAAAAACAGCTGCCAGTGTTGCAGAAATAAAAAAGAAGGTTGAATACAGACCGGCCTGGGTTCTACTTAATTGAAAGTCACTCTGGATAAAAGGCATCAAAGCCTGGATTCCCTGCATATTAATTGAAGTAGCAAAATATGCTGTTGATAACAATAAAAGATAATTCCAATCAATTTTCGCTTCCTGATTATTGTCCATTAAACCTAACATCTCCTATCCACATTTTAGCTAATATCTCTTAGCCTATCTATATTATTGTAAAATAATAAATCACAGAAAGCAAAAAAATTCCTGCAGCAGTTCCAGCAAAAGGAACAGCTATCTCTCTATAATACTTATCCAGTGAAATATTAAAATATTTAACTGTCATCAAATTACAGAGATGAAAAGGCGATAATACATAGCCAAAATAACTACTAGAAAATATTATCATATGCCAGAGCAGATACATGGAGCTATCAGTGAATAAAGTTAATAAAATCGGATAAGATATTCCTATTGCTCCGGTATGATTGCCTGTCAGAAGCCCAGCAATAAATGGTATAACTAAAGCAAGCAAAAATAATGGTATTCCAAAGTTAATTAATATTTCAGTCAGAATCATAACCCCTTCTGAACCTTCAATAAAGGCCTTAAAGACCATAATTCCAGCTACCCCAACTGTTAGTTGCAAATTCATTCCATCTAATAGATATTGCCATTTAAATAAATCTCTTTTAAGAAGTATAATATAGATAATAGCTACAAGCAAAGCATAAACAAAACTCATATCTAAAATTAATGGTGGAATGAGCACAATGATAAATGGCAATAATACTTTAATAGCATCCATTAATTTAACTTCTCCAATCTTATCATTCTCATTAATATTTTTTTGGATTACCTTCTTTTTATCATTATTATAATATAGCCAGCCAATAACTATCATGATACCTACAATTGGAATATGCATCAAAGCTATCGTCATCACATTAATATCAGATAAAGATGAAGCTATGATCATGCTCGGCATATATGGGAAGATAAAATACCAGAGGTGGCGATAATATATATTTAGAGAGGTGATTCTAGCCCTGGACATCTTAAGCTGGTCTCCAATAGGCTCAATTATCGGAGCAGAAAATACTGCCCCTCCTGGCATCGGTAAAACTCCAATCATTGATGGTATAGCAGTAATTATAAAAAATATACTACTTAAATAATGCCTGGCAACATCTATTAAATCATTCAATAACTTTAATTCCTTCATCAAAAATCCAAATATAGCTACTAAGCTAACCAGTATAATTAATTCTATAGCTATTGGATCAATAATCCCTGCTATTAATGTTGGAATCAAACCACCAATATTCTCACTTAAATTATTAGTCGAGCTAAGACCTACAATTAATGAACCTAAAAACATAGCTGCTCCAAGGCTCTTCTTCATAGATAATAAAACTACAACAGTAAAGAAAGAAATAATGACTCCTATTAATGGCACCATTAGATATATCCTCCTGAATTATATATAGATAGCCGGCAAAACAATTGCCGGCCATCTAAATAACAAATATTATTATTTAATTTTCACCTTTATTATAGGGCTCACCAATAGCCTTTGGAGGAATAGCTCTGCCAATGAATCCAGCAAGAACAACCAGTGTTAAGACATAGGGAATAGCACTGATTAACTCTGATGGAATAAAAGCAAAATCTACCCGAACAGCAATAGCTTCAGCATATCCAAATAACATAGCAGCACCAAAAGCCCCAACAGGATGCCATTTACCAAAAATCATTGCAGCCAGGGCAATAAAACCTCTACCTGC
>SLSL01000119.1 GCA_007130465.1 Halanaerobiaceae bacterium
CATGGCTGGAGAATGCTTATAGTAACAAGGATGGTACCATTATTTCCATTTAATCTTCAGAATTACATCTATGGTTTAACTTCTATTAAATTAAAGACTTATATGTTTTTATCCTGGGTTTGTATGTTACCGGCTACCATTGCTTATATTCTAACAGCTTCTTCAATTTATAGAGGAGAAGGGGATTTAACTCAAACTTTTATTTATCTCGGAATTGCTGGTCTGATATTTTTTATATTGTCATTAATACCAAAATGGTTTAAGAGCAAAGGTTATATTCAGGATAGTTAATCTAACTGGAGTTGATACAGGTGTTGGACACTCATGCAAGAAAATATTTTGACTCGATTATTAATTTCACTGCTAAATCTATAGCAGATCTCGGCTTGAATTCAAATCAGGTTACTATTATGGCTGCAGCAGTTGGTGTTTTTACAGGGTTACTGGTCTATCTGGATCAGTTTATTGCTGCTATCATTGTATTATGGTTATCAGGTTTTTTAGATGCAGTTGATGGAGCAATTGCCAGATTGAATAATAAGGAGTCATTATGGGGAACGGTTTTAGATATTACTTTTGATAGAGTTGTGGAAATATCTTTTATTATTGGATTAGCCTTTAGGTTTCCTGAGATTAGATTAAATTTATTATTCATGACAGTTAGTATAATTCTCTCTTTAACTATATTTCTAACTGTGGGTGCTGTATCTGAAAAATCTGGAGTGAAATCATTTCGCTACCAATCAGGGTTGATGGAAAGAACAGAGGGGTTCATATTATTCACAGTATTTTTAGTATTACCAGATTTTATTTATGGATTGACTATACTATATGCAGTCCTGGTCTTATATACTGCTATTCAGCGTTTCAGGGAAGCCAGAGAAATATTGAGTAGGGCTGATTAATATTTATTGATGGATTAGATAAAGGTTTTATTAAGAAGGTAGGTGAAATAATGTTATTTACTATTGCTATATTGATTGTTATTTTGGCCGGGATAATGGCGGCAGCTTTTGTAGAATATATTTTACATAAGCTGTTTCTTCACCAGGAAGGCAATATTCACCTTTTAGAGCATCATAAAAATTTTAAGCCTCAAGAGAATACATTTACCCGGGAGAGTTTTGAGTTAGATGAAGTTTTTTCTGGGATTAAATATTTACTTGCAAACTTTCTGTTGTATCTTCCAATTGGCATTATAATAGGTATTTATTCTTTTAATTTAGGTTTAATATATTTAATAGCTGGGCTTTTATATACAGCCTGGATTGAAATTGTTCACTATCATTATCATCATATCGATGGGATAAAATTTGAACGCTTTAAATTGTTTAATTATTTAAAATCCAATCATAAGGTTCATCATGCCTTATATGAATTCAATTTTGGAATTGGTTCTAGTATCTGGGATATTATACTGGGCACTAGCAGAAAAGGTTGGAACTGATATGCCGGGATTTATAATGTTTAGTTTAGGGCAGGGAGGTTGAGATGGCAAAATTTGATTATGATATAGCTATAATTGGAGGAGGATCAGCTGGTTTAACAGCTGCTTTTACAGCCAATGCGGTAAAGAAAAATGTCGTGATAATTGAGCAAGATAGATTAGGTGGAGAATGCACCTGGACAGGTTGTGTGCCCAGTAAGGCTCTCCTAAAAGCTGCAAAAGTTGCTTATCAATGCCAACATGCCAGCAAGTATGGTATTATCAATGATTGTAACATTGATATGAGTGGAGTAATGAATTATGTCCATAAAGTTCAGGAAGAAATCTATCAAAAAGAGAAGCCAGAAGTATTAAGAGCAGATGGGATCGGTGTTTTAATCGGAAAAGCCGAATTTATAGACAGCCATACATTAAGTGTAAACCAGAATAAAATTAGGGCCCATAAGATAGTTATTGCAACAGGTTCCTCTCCAGCTATCCCACCGATAGAGGGTATAAATGATGTTCCTTATTTAACTAACCAAACCTTATTTAGCCTGGAAAAGTTGCCAGAATCATTGCTGATTATTGGTGGTGGTCCAATTGGAATTGAGATGGCACAGGCTTTAAATAGATTAGGTGTAGAAATTAAACTTGTGCAGAGAGGCGGGAGAATTTTAAAGAAGGAAGAACCGGCTTTAAGTGAGGCCCTGGCTGAAAAGTTATGCCAGGAAGGTGTTGAGCTATTAACTGGCTATGAGGCTGTAAAAATTAAAGAAGAAAATCAATTAATACTAACTGTAAGCAAAGGGAAAATTGAAAAAGAATTAAAAGCGGAAAAAGTCTTAATAGCAGCCGGGAGAAAAGCTAATATTACTGGGTTTAATCTTGATAAGATAGGTCTTGAAACTGGCAGCCAGGGGATTATAACCGATAGTAAGATGCAGACCAATATTTCTAATATTTATGCCTGTGGTGATGTTGTAGGCCCCTATCGTTTCAGTCATATATCATATCATGAAGGTATAACTGCAACAATAAATGCAATCTTACCTTATCCTGTTAAGAAAATGAACTATGATAATGTATTATGGGTTACCTATACAGACCCAGAATTAGCCCATTTAGGCCTGACCGAGAAAGAAGCCAGGGATAGATATGGCGATAGCATAAAAGTCTATAATATGGACTATTCTGAGCTGGATAGGGCTATGACAGATGGCGAGGAAGGCCAGGCTAAGTTTATCTGTGATAAACGGGGCAAATTGTTAGGAGCTCATATCTTTGGTGCTAGAGCAGGTGAGATTATTCATAGTTGTCAGATTGTAAAAACGATGGGAATGCCTTTTAAGAAATTACAATCTGTGATTCATTCATACCCAACTTATTCTGAACTTGTAAGGGATGGGGCTAAACTGGCCTATATAGGCGACTGGCAAGATAGATTGGATTTAGTTAATAAATTAGCCTGGTGGAAATAAGGAGGAGTGATAACTTGATTTTAGGAATTAGTGGAAGTGGTCGTAAAAAGGGTACTACTTCAGATGTAATTAAGTATATTTTAGAGAATACTGGAGAAGAATATGAGTATATATCACTGGCTGGCAAGCGGATTAATGGCTGTATAGGTTGTACTGAATGTGCAGCTGATAGTTTCTGTAAGGTGAAAGATGACTGGCAGGAAATTGGTTATAAGATGCTGGAGGCTGATGCTATAGTTTTTGGAGCACCAGATTATTATGACACCTTAAATGCTTTAGCCCATGCCTGTCTTGAAAGGACATATTGTTTTAGGCATAGAGAAAAATTTAAGCTGGCAGGAAAACTAGGGGTGGTGGTGTCAGTTGATGGTGACCCAGAGGTTTCTAGAGTTGAAACTTACATAAAAAGGCTGATGTCCTCAAATCAAATGGCTATTATAAATACTCTTCATGTTGAAGGAGATTCCCAGTGCTTTACCTGTGGTTATGGAGAGGACTGTGCAGCTGGCACAGTTGTTAAGCGCCATGGCTTTTTAGATGAGATTAAACAAAATCATTTACCAGATAAATTTTCTGATCAACCAGATAAAATGTTAAAAGCTAAAATGATTGCTAGAAATCTTGGCTCATTACTAAAAGATAGAAGTGATAATAATGAAAACATCAAGGAAAACTGATTATGGGATTCATGCTTTAATGATTTTAGCAAAAAAGGATGGTGAAGAGCTATCGGTTAATGAAATTGCTGAGATCGAAAATGTGTCAGCTTCCTATCTGGCCAAGGTTATGCAAGATCTTTCAAATCATAATATTGTCAGTTCTTCAGAGGGTAAACAGGGTGGTTATACGCTCAACCTTCCTCCTGAAGAAATAACCCTGGCACAGGTGACAGATATTTTTGAAGCTGAAAATGGAGTATTTGATTGTGTGGATGACTTACATGGCTGTACAATTAGAGATAGATGTAAGATTCATGCAGTTTTTAGCAGGGCATATCAGACGATGCTTTCAGAACTTGAAGCAACAACTATCGCAGATATTCTGGATCCAGAAATAAAGGATAATGTTAATAAAATGGGAAGCTAGCTATTAATTAACAGCAAATTCATTATGTTGCGGGGAATAAAACGAGAAAATAAAGACTTATTTCAATGAGGGGGGAATTATTGTGGCCTGGATTGATATGGTTGATGAGGATAAAGCAGAAGGAAAGCTGAAAGAAGTTTATGATAGAATTACCGGACGGGGAAGTTCCAGGGTTGCTCATGTATTAAAGGTGCAGTCTTTAAATCCTCAGGTGCTGGAGGATCATCTTAATTTATACAAGACAATAATGTTTGCTGGCTCAAATATATCCCGGAAACAACGAGAAATGGTTGCAACAGTGGTTTCAGCTATTAATGACTGCCATTACTGAGTAACCCATCATGGGGCGGCGCTCCAGAAACTGATTCGAGATGATTCAGAAGCTGAAAAGATTTTAGATCAGGTTGTTGATGATTACAGGTCTGCTGAGATTTCTGATAAAGAGAAAGCAATGCTTGAATATGCTGAAAAGTTAACTAAAAAACCAGCATCTATTGAGAAGTCAGACATTGATAATTTAAAGGAACATGGTCTTAAGGACCGGGATATCCTTGATTTAAATCAGGTAGTTGCTTATTTCAATTATGTTAATAGGCTGGCAGATGGTCTGGGGATAGAGTTGGAGTAGATAAAAAGGAGTGGGTTATATGACATTGACTAAAGAACAGCAAAAGTTATGTGATGAAAACACTATTGATTTTTCAGATTTGAAAGCTCTGTTTATTAATTGCACATTAAAGAAGTCTCCTGAGACCTCTAATACCCGGGGGCTGATTGATGTCTCAAAAGCAATCATGGAAGAAAATCAGGTGCAGGTGGAAGTTGTTCGGGCTGTTGATCATGACATTGCCTCAGGTGTCTGGCCTGATATGACAGAG
>SLSL01000068.1 GCA_007130465.1 Halanaerobiaceae bacterium
GCCATAACCTCAATTGGGAGACAGGCCTCAAAATAAGCATCATCCTCAAAATCCCTGGGCAGACTAATCTCAGCCCGTAACAGGAAATCCCAGAACTCAAAAAACTCCTCCTCATTCATAGGAGCATTAAGGTAATCTCCGGAACCTTCATCATATCTCGACGCCTTAAAGACAACATCATAATCCAAACTCTCAGCAGTAACAATTGGAGCCGCAGCATCATAAAAATAAAGATACTCCTCACCAGTCAACTCTTTAATAGCTTGAGCCATCCTATCAGAAGTTAAAGGTCCAGTAGCTATCACAACAGGCTTATCCTCCGGTATTTCAGTTACTTCTTTCCTGATAATCTCAATATTCTCATTAGACTCCAGCCTGACTTTCACATCTCTGGAAAACGCCTCCCGATCAACAGCCAGAGCCCTTCCAGCAGGTAATGAATTGGCATCGGCAGCTGCCATAATCAATGAATCAAGCTGACGCAGTTCCTCTTTTAATAACCCGGCAGCATTGGCCAGGCCATCAGCTCTAAATGAATTACTACAGACCAGCTCAGCCGGCAGGTCAGTATGATGGGCTGGGCTCTTAACCTCAGGCCGCATCTCATATAATTTAACCTTAATACCCCGACATGCCAGCTGCCAGGCAGCCTCACTGCCAGCAAGGCCGGCACCAATCACCATAACTTCTTTCATATCAACCACCTACCTGCATATTTATCTACTTTCTTTATATCCGCAGCTCTTATTTACACATTTCAAATGATCTCCATCTTTTTTAGTCCGCTTTTCGACCATAATTCCACCACATTCAGGACATTTCTTCTCGCTCGGCTTATTCCAGAGCACATATTCACAGTCTGGATAATTGCTGCAGCCATAAAAAGTCCTGCCTTTACGGCTCTTTCGCTTGATAATATCGCCATCTTCACAGCGTGGACAATCAACACCAGTCTTTTCGATATAAGCCTTAGTATTCTTGCATTCAGGATAGGCAGAACAGGCCAGAAACTTCCCATAGCGGCCATATTTAACAACCATCGGACTGCCACATTTCTCACAGACTTCATCAGTCTCCTCAACAATATCAACAGACTCCATCTCTTCCTTGGCAGTCTCAAGTCTATCAGAGAAAGGATTATAGAATTCAGCTAATAGCTTATTCCATTCAACCTTTCCTTCTTCTATCTGGTCAAGCTTATTCTCAATCTTAGCAGTGAATTCAACATCAGTCACATCAGGGAAATATTCAACTAAAAGGTCAGTCACTATAAAACCAAGCTTCGTTGGCTTCAAGCTCTTACCATCCTTTTCAACATATTCCCTGGAGATAATGGTAGAGATAGTCGGCGCATAAGTCGACGGACGACCGATTCCCTCTTCTTCCAGAGTCTTAACCAGGCTGGCCTCAGTATACCGTGGAGGCGGCTGAGTAAAATGCTGTTCAGGAATAATATCCTCAACAGGCAGCTGCTCGCCTTCCTCAAGTACAGGCAACTCTTCACGATTATTTCCATTATAAGAGAGAACTCTCATAAAGCCTGGGAATTTAACCTTAGATCCACTGGCTCTAAAGAGATACTTCTCACCAGCCTTAAGATTTACAGTATAAATCTCATAAATCGCTGGAGCCATCTGACTGGCAACAAACCGTTCCCAGATCAATCGGTAAAGCTTCTCCTGATCCTTACTCAGATATTTCTTTATCTTATCAGGAGTCCGCTGGACACCAGTCGGCCTGATAGCCTCATGGGCATCCTGGGCACTGTCAGAGTTTTTAGCCTTCCGCTTCTTATTTTGATAATACTTATTGCCAAACTCATCCATTATATAGCTTTTAGCATCATTGGCAGCTTCCTGTGAAATTCTGGTACTGTCACTTCTAATATAACTAATTAAACCGACAGTTCCCTCGCCACCAACTTCAATACCTTCATATAACTGCTGGGCGATAAACATCGTCTTCTTGGCAGAAAAATTCAGCAATGTCGATGCCCTCTGCTGCAGTGTACTGGTTGTAAACGGCGGATAGGGATTCCTCTTCCGGTTCCGTTTCTTAACCTTACTGACAACAAAATCTTCATCTTTTATCTCAGAAACAGCAGCTTTAGCATCATCTTCATTATCAATATTAAATTTCTTATTATTAATTCTATATAAATCAGCAGAAAACTTCTCTTTATCCTTCTTTAAATTAGCAGTAATTGACCAGTACTCCTCAGGCTCAAAAGCCTCAATCTCCCGTTCCCGGTCACAGATAATCCGCACAGCAACAGTCTGAACTCGCCCGGCAGAAAGGCCTTTACGGACTTTCTTCCAGAGCAGAGGACTCAACTTATAACCTACAAGCCTATCAAGTACCCGTCTTGCCTGCTGGGCATCAACTAAATTATCATCGATCTCCCTGGGCGACTTCAAAGCATTGGATACAGCGTTCTTAGTTATTTCATTAAAAACAACTCGATTCTCGCTATTATCAAGCTTTAAAGCTCTGGCCAAATGCCAGGAAATAGCCTCACCTTCCCTGTCAGGGTCAGTTGCCAGCAGAACATCCTTACTTTTCTTTGCCTCTTTTTTCAACTTCTTTAAGACTTTGCCTTTACCCCTGATTGTAATATAATGAGGAGCAAAATCATTATCTATATTTACACCTAGTTTACTTTTCGGTAAATCAATTACATGGCCCATTGACGCTTCTACCCTGTATTTAGAACCTAAAAATTTGCCAATAGTCTTGGCTTTTGCTGGTGATTCAACAATTACAAGGGTTTTTTTCTTCTTGGTTGCCACGTTTACACCTCCAAAAATTTTGTTTACATTTATACAGTATAATATTATATTGGTTTTAGGAGGTTTTGTAAACCCTTAAAATAATAATTGTGGCCATTATCCCTGGTAACTACCCCTTTAATCTCCAACTTCACTAAAGCAGCATTAAGCTCTGCAATATCAATATTTATAAGCTTTGAAATCTCTTCATAATTTAGTTCAATATTATCAGTAAAAATTTTTATTAATTTATTTTCAGAATCAGTCAAATCAGGCAAATCTTCAGATTTTAATCTTTCAGTCACCCTGTATTCCTGGCCAACTCCAGAAATCACAGTTAAAATATCATCAACAGAAGTCACCAGCTGAGCCCCTTTTTTAATCAAATCATTGGTCCCTCTACTGCTTCTGGCATAAATATCTCCAGGCACAGCCATCACATCCCTATTCTGGTCCAGAGCCAGATTAGCAGTAATCAGCGAACCACTCTTTTCAGCAGCTTCAACAACCAGCACAGCCCTGCTCAAACCACTAATTATCCGATTCCGTCTCGGAAAATTCTCAGCCTTAGGCGGCTCATCAGGAGGAAACTCAGAAAAAATAACCCCATTCTCAGGAATCTGCTCATATAAATCCCGATTGGTCGCAGGGTACTCATAATCATGGCCAGAACCAAGCACAGCCACAGTCTTGCCTCCGGCATCCAGGGCAGCTTTATGGGCCATCCTATCAATTCCTTTAGCCAGCCCACTGACAATCACCACACCTCTGGCCGCCAGCTGCGAGCTTAACTCCTCAGTCGCCCGCTTACCATACTGCCTGAACTTCCTGGAACCAACTATTGCCACAGAAAACTTAAAATCAGGAATCTCACCTCTATAAAATAAAACCGGCGGCGGATCATAAATATCAGTCAAAATATCTGGATAAAACTCATCATCAAAGGTAATAAATTTAATTTCCCGATTCTTTAAATCATCAGCATATTTCAGCAGATCAACCTCATCTCTAACCCGCTTATAATCCCTGGCAGCATAATCACTAAATCTCGTCCTGACCCATTCCTGGCCCAAATTCCAGATCTTAACCGGGTCATAATTATAATTATCTAACTCCCGCTTTAACCTCAAAGGCCCAATCCCCTTAACCAGCGCCAGTCCCAGCCAGCTCAACCTCCGCTCCAGCCCATAACTCATCGCCTCAACTCCTAATAAATATTTTTAATAGATTTCATTACCAGCACCTTCCATTATATAATACTATATTTTTACAATATAAGCAATATATAATCACGAAAACCTCCAGAAAATCTTTCTCTGGAGGTTCACCAACCTATTAAAAATCCTTACTGCTAGCCATCATAAAATTTCTAATCATTATAAAACTCAATCTCTGCCTGAATTCTAGTCGAAATAGAAATCATCCCAGGCTCTATTGCCGGCATGCTGGCAGCAACATCCATCATCATAACCTCAGTCCTAAATGGCCTGTAATAGTCGTCAGAATCCTCATTTACCTGAAGATTAACAAAATCATAATCCTCGCCACCAAACTCTCCAATAATCCGCTCAGTCTTGTTTCTAAGCGATTCTACAGCCCTGGCAGTAACCTCAGCCTGGACCTCACTGGTATCAGCCAGAGAATAATTAATATTATTAATCCTATTGGCACCAGAGCCGATAGCCACATCAATCACTTCGGCAACTCTGTCAATATTATCCAGCTTAACCCTAATCCGATTGGTAACCCTGTATTCGTCATCATAATATGAAACCCTATACTCTAAAGTCTCAAGCTCCATCAACTCAAGCTCCTCTAAAGCATCCATAACTTCATTAGTTATCTGATTCGATTCATCATAGGCCATATCAAGCTCTTCTCCTCGAATCTCCACAGCCAGAATAATCTCAGCCTGGTCAGGCATAACCTCCATCTCATAACTACCACTCAAATTAAGCCTGGTAGCCCGCCTGGCCTCCTCAACAGGAACCAAATCAGTATCCTCAACAGTCACGGCCTCCTCAGCCAGATCAATATCTTCTACCTCTTCAACTTCCTCTTCCTCCACAACATCGCCAGTCATAGC
>SLSL01000293.1 GCA_007130465.1 Halanaerobiaceae bacterium
TCCTTTAATCTGGTTGATATCATATAGTTGTTGCTATTATATATCTTGCCTGGTTTTAGTTCTTCACCAACCTCCTGTAATTCACTGCCAGTCGTTAAAACAGAGACTTTTGGTTCTGGCAGGACTAAAACCTCTTCCAGGCCCATACTGGCGAGAACTCCTAAATGTGGGGATCTTAAAAGAGTCCCCTTTTCACAGAGCAGCTCGCCCTGTTTGATATCTTCACCGGCCGGGGCATAGTTCTGGCCAGGCTTTAAAGTTGCCATTATCTGAACCTCGTCGCCATCCCATTCAGTTCTCTCCTGACGGATTACTGAATCTGCCCCCTCAGGAATCGGGGCCCCAGTCATTATTCTGGCTGCCTCTCCAGGGCCGATTTTCTTCACCGGACTATCGCCAGCATATAACTTGCTCACAATTTTAAGACTTACCGGCGTTTCATCGCTGGCACCAGTTGTATCCTCTGCCCTAACTGCAAAACCATCCAGTGGCGAACGGTCAAAGGGCGGCTGATGAATCGGTGCTCTAACATCTTCAGCCAGCACCCTGCCAGAGCTATTAACCAGTTTTACTGTCTCATTTGAAAAACTTTTTAATTTTTCAGCTACCAGTTCACAGGCAGCTTCTAACTCTATCCGCTGTTTCATATTAGCCTACCTTCCTAATAATAATCATTACCTTATTTATTATATTCTTTAAAAAGCCAGCTTTTCCTGCTTATTAAATAAAAAAGATAATAATTTCACTAAATAAAACAAAAAAACCTGCAGAAACTATTTGTCCTGCAGGAGTATATAGCTACTATTTACTGTCATTATTCTAAATCCAGTTCGCCAGTTTTAACTTTCTCAATTAAATCCTTAACCTTTTCTTCAATGACATCTCTAGTCTCCCTAAAGACCTCAATCGAATGACCGGCTGGATCATCAAGACCCCAGTCCTCCCTGAATTTACAGGGGATATAGGGGCATTCAACATTACAGCCCATAGTAATTAAGATATCCAGATCACCTGGAATCTCTTTTAGCAACTTTGGATACTGTTCACTGATATCTATATCCTTCTCCTCCATGGCCTTAAAAGCATTAGGCTTAACTTCTGGAGCAGGATCTGTCCCGGCACTGTAAACTTCAAATATATCATCGCCATATTCCCTGGCAAAGCCTTCTGCCATCTGACTCCGGCAGGAGTTGCCGACACAGATAAAACCAACTTTTAATTTTTCCATAATAGCCTCCTTTTTATCCTTGAACTTTTTATCATTTAAGCTTTTAGACTTTCTTGTCCTTTAAACCAGTGTTTTGTTCTATTGGCTATGCCAACTAACATCAGCATCACTGGAACCTCAACCAATATTCCAACAACAGTTGCTAAAGCAGCACCAGATGTTATACCAAATACTGAGATTGCAGTAGCAACAGCCAATTCAAAGAAGTTACTGGCACCTATCATTGAACCAGGGGCAGCAATTTCATGTTTAAAGTCAAAGCCTTTAAATGCAAAATAGACTAAAAAGAAGATAAAGAATGCCTGAATTGTAATTGGAATTGCTATAATCAATACATGTAATGGATTATTGATTAATGCATCGCCCTGGAATGAAAAGATTATTATTAAAGTTAGTAATAAACCAATAATCGTAACATTATTTAATTTATCTAAAAAAACATTCTCAAACCATTCGATTCCTTTATTTTTAATCAAATATTTCCTCGAGATATAACCAACCACCAACGGAACTACTACATAAAGAACTACTGATAATATTATTGTATCATAAGGCACTGCAAAATCTGTAACACCTAAAAGCAGCATTACAATTGGAGCATAGGCAAATACTAAAATTGAATCGTCCAATGCTACTTGCAGTAATGTATATTTGGGATCACCATCAGTTAAGTAACTCCAGACAAAGACCATCGCTGTACAGGGTGCTGAACCTAATAGAATAGCACCAGCCATATATTGATTGGACAGTTCTACTCCAAGAAAGCCACCAAATACCTGCCTGAAAAAAAACCAGGCAAAAAACGCCATCGTAAATGGTTTAATCAACCAGTTACTAATAGTTACAATAGTTAATGGTTTCGCCTGTTTTTTGATTTTTAAAAGACTACTAAAATCTATCTCCACCATCATTGGATAAATCATAAACCAGATTAAAATTGCCACTGGAATCGAAACCTGTGCATATTCTAATCTATTTAAAGCATTTGGAATACCTGGCAAAAACCTACCTATTAATATTCCTGCTATTATACAGAATATTACCCAGACTGTTAAGTACTTTTCAAAGAAACCTAAACCTGAAGCCTGTTTTTCAATATCAAATTCTTCTACTACTTCTTTTTGCATCTCTATAACCTCCACTTATTATAATCCTGACATATTAACTCTATATATTACTATAACCGAATATATTAATTATGTCAAGACTAATTACTATTTTTATGGTGATTATTTATTAAGTTAATGATATAATTATAATGTGGGTTATAAATCTAATTTAGGAGGAGATAGTATGACTAAAATTAATTCATGTCAGAGTTGCGGGATGCCGTTAGCAGGAGCGGATAATCTATGTGGAACAAATAAGGATGGATCTATTAACAAGCAATACTGCAACTATTGCTATCAAAATGGAGAATTCACATCTAATTTAAGCCTGGAAGAGATGATTGAAATCTGTATACCTCATGTAGTTTCAGCCGATAAAGAAATGAATAAAGAAGCAGCAAAAGAAATGCTAGAAGAATATTTGCCAACCCTGGAAAGATGGAAATAGTTATAATCTATTAATCAAAGACTTCTATAAATTACTCACTCAATGCTGGTTCAAACTATCCACCAGCTCCACAACCTTTAATTTATTCAAATACCTCTTCCTCTGCCAGGGGCTCTTTATAGGTCACAATTAATCATAACATAAAAAGAATCGAAATTTGTTATGATTCTGGCTTAAGAGGTATATTTTCACTTGCAATCTTCCTGGAATAGCCTGTACCATCAAGTATCCCTTATGGACAGCAAATCCAGGGCAGAACTGCCTTCTACAAAAACCTTTTCTAAAGGACTTTTAATTATTTCCCTTTCTATCTGAACATCCTCAAACTTAAAATCTTCAGATAATCTTCTGCCCTGACTTCAAAATATAATCAACTATTTAACTTTTCAGCAGTAAAACTCATCATTATTATCCAGCCCATCAATATCAACAGTTATAATCCTATCGCCAATCGAATATAGATTTGTATTTAACCTATTACTGATATCTAGCAATTTCTGTGCAATATTGATTTGCCTGATATATGTTACAGCATACCTTGTAACAGATTTAAGTAATTCCTGCTCTTCTGATAAAAACTCAATTTCTATATCTGGCATTTTTCTATTCTGAGCATAAAATATTTCAATTCTTAAATAATCCTCTTCTGACAGTTTAACCTCTTCAACCAGCTTCCTATCAGTAGGCTTATCTAATTCCTGGGAAATAATTAAATTATTAAATATAATCCTACACCTGGCAAGTTCTGGATAAGAGAAATGCCTGGGCAAAATTCTGGTTATTTCCAGAAATAAATCCTCGAGCTTCATGTCATTCTCCAAATGCAACTGTCTGATTTGATATATACAGGCCAGTTCTTTTCCTCTTTCAGCAAGATTTCTCTTATTGACAATCAATTCAAGATCAGATTCTATCATATCTTTAATCATTCTAAATAACTTTTCCAGTACACTCAAATCATAATCTAGTTCTTTATCCATTAAAATAATTGCCCCAAACAACTTGCCATCAGGCCATTCAAGTGTATATGTGAAATCTTCACTTTCACCTAAAACTTTATCTATAGCTGGAGGTCTAACTAATTTATTTTTTGAAATTAAAATAGCAAAAAAATCAGGTCTATCCCTCGTGATAATAACAACATTCTTACCAACTAAATCTGCCACAGTTTTACTAGCTTCTTTCCATTTATTTATGGTTTCAATAGGAATATTTGAAAGCTCTCTTATTTTATAGGTCATATTCTTGCCTCCTACTAAAAAGCATTTTATAAAAATGCTAAAAGCTTTTTGCCAGTGTATTTTATAATTAGAGATAAAAATATTTTTTCCTGCATTTATTAGATAAATAAAAAAGCACTTTCAACAATAATTCTACCGCTACTTAATTATATAAATCTTATTTATATAAGCCTTTTGCATAATTCAAACCCATTGATATAAGAATAATCTCAAGAATATAAAAAGGACTTCACCCCAAAATCTTTAAGTTAATAGTAGCACCTAAAAACAAAAAGAGGGGTGAAGCCACTATTAATACTATTCAACATCAACAGCTATTTTCCTTTAAAGAATTATTAGAATTAGAAACAGAAAGTAAATATAATAAGATTTTTGATGTAATTAATATTTTTCCAGCAGTTAATTATTTAAGCAATCATTTTAATAAGGATGCTGACGGTTTCAATAAAGCTAATATTGTTAGAGCATTGCTAGTAATGCAGATTGAAAATATTGAAGACAAAACAGCTTTAGTTAATAGATTAAAGTACAATATCAGGTTAGCAATGGCCTGTGGATTTAAATATGGAGCTGCTATTCCATCTGTATCAACTTTTTGCAGGGCATTTAATAATTTAGCCGATACTGATATTTTAGCTGATATCTACAATCAATTAATTGATAAAGCTATTGAACTGGATATGATAGACTCAAAATCTATAGCTATTGATTCTACAAAAATTGAAAGCTATGATAGCCCTAAATCAAATAAACGAATTGATAAATCAAGTCCAAACAGGGCTGACTGGGGAGCAAAGTATGATCCGCATAAAA
>SLSL01000230.1 GCA_007130465.1 Halanaerobiaceae bacterium
ATTATTATTAAAAAATATAGAGCTAACCTTGCCTATCTTATTCCTATGACTATTTCTATTATCCTTGTCTATTTTTTAAGATGGAATGGAAATATAGAAGTAGCTGGAGCATTTCCTCCTGGAATACCATCATTTAATTTATTTCAAATGGATGGGAGTTTTATACTCAATTACTGGTCTGCAGCACTATCTACAGCGCTGTTAGGATTAATGTATACTTTAAGTACGATTAAAGCTCTTAAAGTTAAAACTGGCCAGGATATAGACTTTAATCAGGCATTTTTAAATCAAGGTCTGGTTAATATAACCTGTTCATTTTTTGGTGGCTTTATGAACTCTGGATCAATGACTAAAAGTTTTGCCAATCTCCAGGCAGGTGCCAGGAGCAAATTATCTCAACTCATCTCTGCTTTAAGTGTTTTGCCCGTCTTATTATTCTTTCGCTCATTAGGTGCTTATATCCCTATACCTACCCTGGGTAGTATTGTTATAATTGTTGCCTTTGGAATGATAGATTTTAGAGAGATAAAAGCCAGCTTTCAGAATAAATTTGATGGGTTAATTTTTACAGTCACTTTTGTAACAACTATTTTTGCCCCAAGAATAGACTATGCAATATATCTAGGAATTGGTATCTCTTTAATACTGGTTTTAAAGAATTCCAGTGACTTAAATTATTCCTATTTAAAATACCAGAGTCAAAATGGCAAATTTATAAATAGTAAGGTTAATACTTTTGAAAAAAATGATTGCATAATCATTAATCTTGCAGGTAATATTAATTTTAATTCTACTAATCGCTTAAAGAAAGAATTAAATAATAGTTACCAGCCTGAACAAAAATTTATAATTAGAATGCAGGATGTAGAGAATATTGATTTAACTTCTATTAAAGAACTGGAATTTTTTATTAATAAAGTTCAGAAAAATAATGGTTATGTTATATTTTCAGGTTTAAATAAAAGTATCGCTAAAATTTTTAAAGATTATAATTTAGTTAAAATGGTTGGTAAAGATAATGTGTTTTTATCAGAAAACAAATTATTTACCTCTACTAAATCAGCTATAAAGAGAGCTGACAGAATTTCTTTATCTAGCTCCAATAGTTAAATTTTTATTTATGATCATAATTCCTGGCTATAATATCTAATGTGCTTTCCAGCTCATCTATTTCTGCCTGCATGGAGGATATAGAGTTCAACCTATAATTCTTTTTTCGTCTTAGCTTTTTAAGGCGATTGGATATCTTAGACTTAAATAATTCTAACTCTTCTTCGGTATATTTTTCAGCTTTTATATCCAGTTCAACTTTTAATTCATCTAAATCAAGCTCAGAGACTGCATTATTTTTTATCTCTTGAAGTTGGTTTTCTTCGATTTTAATATCTAAGTAATTTTCAAGTCCTCTAAAGAAATCCAGAGAACTGTACATATGAAATAAAGTTTTTCGCTCTTCCATTTCTTTTTTCATGAAATAGGTTGGACCAAAGTTGAGCCCTCCTGCCTGCTGCCACCAGTCGTTTTTTGTTTCATCAGTTATAAAAATAATCGGCTTTTCTGTTGTTTTTGCTTTTTTAAGTATCTGTTTCCAGATAACCAAATCTCCATATTTTCTGTTATCGTCGAAGTTATAGTCCAACTTGCTCTTTTTGTTTTTATCTTTATAACCAGGAGAAAGTCCCTTTTCATATCTGAGCTCGCCTTCCTGGTAAATTTCTTCTAATTCTTTCTCTGTGAGTTTATCTCCGATTCGATCTTTAAATATCTTTGAATAGCTGGAGCGAATATCATCATTCTTAAATCTATCTGGAAGCCTTCCTACCTGGGCCTTAATATTATCACTGAATTCTGATTTTATCTTTAGGATCATGTCTTCTATCTCATCCCAATTTAAAACTGGGTTATACTGATCTCTATTATCAACTAGCTTCGATTGAATGTAATTGGTGAACCCTTTAATTAAATCACTTTTTAGATTTTCTGTTTGTTTATAGACTGACATTATTACATTCAATCTATTCTGATGATATTCATAGAAAACATTATAAGGAAGCCAGATCCTCTCTTTTAATTTTTCAAAGATATTGAGTATCTCCTGGCTGGTTTCCTGGCTTAAATTGTATAAACTTAGTAATATATTTGTATCAAAGATAAAAATTCCTTCCTGCCAGAGATTTTCAAGCTCTGGCTCTGTTGGATAATAAAACTCAGAAAACTCTTCTCTCATTATTATTCTCCTCCTGATCATTTGAATTTGTGATTAGCTTTTTATATAAGAATCTTTCTTGAAATCTTTATAAAGCAAGCTTTTCTGGATGCCTTGATTATTCTGATATTTCCCACTTGTATACCTATCGTAATCGCCTTCTATTGTGTGATAATAAATCTGGCAGATTTCTATCTCTGGATAGATTTTAACTGGTTGGATGCAAAAAATCTCTAGAGTCCAAAAACCACTAAAACCAATATCGCCAAAGCCAGCAGTGATATGAACGAATAAGCCTAAACGACCAATAGAGGACCTTCCTTCCAGCATCGGCACATATTTATCTGTGCTAGTATATTCAACTGTTCGTCCTAAATAAAGTTTGCCAGGTTCAAGGATTAAGCCTTCAGATGGAATTATTATTTCTTCTGTTGTATTTTCTTCTTTTAAATCTAAAACATCTTCTTTATAGATCAATAATTGGTTATGAAGTTTTAAGTTATAGCTATTTGGATTGACCTGATCTTCTGAAAATGGATCAATTATAATTTCATTGCCTATTTTCCGTTTAATTTCTCTACCTGAAAGTATCATAGTTATTCACCGATTATCTTTACAAGGACTCTTTTTTCTCGCTGTCCATCAAATTCTCCATAGAATATCTGCTCCCAGGGGCCAAAATCAAGCTTGCCATCAGTTATAGCTACCATTACCTCTCTACCCATGATCTGCCTCTTTAAATGGGCATCTGCATTATCCTCAAAGCCATTATGGGCATACTGTGAGACCGGTTCATGAGGAGCAAGTTCTTCAAGCCATTCTAAAAAGTCCTGATGAAGACCACTTTCATCGTCATTAATAAAGACACTTGCTGTGATATGCATGGCATTGACAAGGCATAATCCTTCTTTGATGCCACTTTCTTTTAAAATTGCTCTTACCTGACCGGTAATATTAATCAGTTCCATCCGCTTATCAGTATTGAAATATAGATATTTTCTGATTGATTTCAATTTTTTCACTCCCTGTATAATATAATTTTAGGCTTAATAATATTATTAAAGATCAAAATGTATTTATCCTTTATTTGATATGAAATTAATTTATAGAATAATAATTATTTAAAAGTGGATCAGTGAAGTGTTGGTGTAGTGTTGATGTAGTAGGGATATAAAAACAAAAGAGACCCAATCCTTTATTAGGACTGCGCCTGAAAGTAAATTATTTTATTTTTAAAATGGTACCCCCAGTAGGAATCGAACCTACGCTCCTGGCTCCGGAGGCCAGTGCTCTATCCACTGAGCTACGGGGGCTTATTAATTTATAATTCCCTAATAATATTAACAGATAAGTTTCTCTATGTCAAGATGATAGTCATTCATAATCATGTTTAGATAACCTCTTCCCATTGAGAATATAATCGATTAAGTTCACTATCTAGTTCTTTCTTTTTCTGCTCAAGTTGATTGAGTTTTTCAATATCACTGTTATAGCTGGCCGTAATCATTTGAGATTCTATTTCTTCTTTTTTATTTTCTAGCTCTGCAATTTTGTTTTCAAGCTGATTAACCTTTCTATCTCTTTTTCTTTTAGCCCGTTGCCTGGCCTTCTGCTCATAATAAAATTTTTCGTCTCTCCCAATCTCTTTATCTTCAGTATCATCAGATTTAATTTCTTGATTGGAATAAAGATCCTCTCTTTTTCTAAGATAATAATCATAATCGCCAATAAATTTTATCATTTCTTTATTTTTGATTTCATAAATTTTATCGACAACTTTATTTAAAAAATAACGATCATGTGATACTACCAGGACTGTTCCTGCATAATCATTTAAAGAAGCCTCAAGTATCTCTCGAGAATCGAGATCAAGATGGTTAGTTGGCTCATCTAATATTAAAAAATTAGCTTTACCATGCATTAACTGGAGCAGCCTTAATCTGGATACCTCACCACCACTTAATGCCCCGACTTTCTTATAAACATCTTCGCCTTTAAACAGAAATTTTGCTAATAAATCTCGTGCTTCACTGGTTTTAAGACCTGTTTTCATCTGCAATGCTTGTAACAGTGTATCTTCAGAATTAAATACTGGATTCTGCTGGGCATAGTAACCAATTTCTACTCCATGACCTATTTTGATATCGCCAGAGTCAGGCTCTAAATCTGATAAAATCATTTTTAATAATGTAGTCTTGCCAGAACCATTTGGGCCAATTAAAGCAGTTTTTTCACCTCTGAAGAGTTCTAAATCAACACCATCAATAAGTTTCTCCCCAGGAAAACTAAATTCAATATCTTTAATTTTTAAAACCTCATCTCCACTTCTAGTTGACGGCTGTAAATTAAGAGATATATTTTCTTTTTTGCGAGGTTTAGGGATACGCTCCATTTTTTCTAATTTTTTCTCAAGACTTTTTGCCTGGCGGTGAAATTTTGCATTATCACCAGCACCAGCATTACCAAAAACTCGATACTGCTCAATCTGCTCTTTAATCTTTTTTATCTTTTTTTGTTGTTCCTGATATTTTTTAAGACGAATTTCATATCTCCGTTCTTTTTCGTCTAAATAAAATGAATAATCCCCTGGATAATCTTCATTCTCTCCAAATTCAATC
>SLSL01000162.1 GCA_007130465.1 Halanaerobiaceae bacterium
AAAAAGTTTCTATACAGGAGGCAGTAATAAATGCGAATAATAATAGCTTTAATAGGAATTATTATATTTTTAAATATAGCACAACTTTTTAAGGCTATATTCTTTTCAGAAGACAATTCAGGTTATGGTTATTTTAAACTAATAAAAAAACCGATTAATATTGGCCATAGAGGAGCTTCTGGTTATTATCCCGAGAATACTATATTATCTTTTAAGCAGGCATTGAAGATGGGAGCTAAAGGTCTTGAATTCGACCTTAAAATAACTTCTGATAATAAGGTTTTAGTTTTTCATGATGATGATACTTCAAGAATGACTGGAAAAGAGATTAATATAAACGAAACTGAATATAATCAGATAAAAGGCCTAAAAATAACAGGAGCTGAGGGCGAGAAAATTCCTCTACTGAAAGATGTTTTAAATGAATTTACTGATATACCGATGATAATTGAGATTAAGGATACAGGTAGGGATATTGTTGAAAATGTAGCAGAAGTTATTCAGGAGACAGATAGTCAGGGTCAGGTATTATTAGGTAGTTTTCATGAAAGCACAATAAATGGATTAAGAGTAGCCTTGCCAGATGCTCCAACTGTTGCCTGTGAAAGAGAAGCATTTTTGTTTTATATATTATCACATTTCGGTTTAGCTGGTTTCTTAAATTGGGACTTTGAAGGCTTTTCCATACCAACTAAGCATGGCAAATTACCTGTTTTAACCCCACCATTCATAGCTGCAGCCAGGGCAAAGGGTATGGGCTTATTTATCTGGACAATTAATAATAAAAAGACAATGAAAAGATTAATTAAAATTGGAGTTGATGGCATTATAACCGACTATCCAGATAAGATGAAGGACATTTCCTGTTAGTGGTTAAACTTGTTAAAGAAATTTGATTTTGTTATAATTAGATTCAAAAATAAATTAGCTTAAAATAATTAATTGGAGGTAAAAATGAAATCTTTTAACTTAGAGAACAAGAGTAGAAGTTCTAGAAATCAAGCATCAAATGAAGAGATAGAATCTTATTTGCCTGGAAGAAATTTAGTAGATATAACAGGCATAATCAAGAAAAATGAAAACCTAATTTTTGCTGCAAGAGAAGAGATGGATCAATTAGTAGAGCTGTCCAATGAAGCAGTATATTTGCATTTATTAGAAAATAAGCAACTAGTAACTGTTGATAAATATGAGTCAACAAATTATGTGAAATTGTCCTGTGAGACAGGTTTACCATTTCCATTATATGCAACTGCTCCAGGGAAAGTTATTCTTGCCTATATTGATGAATCTGAATTGGATGAGTATCTCGATGAAGAGCTGACTGCTTATACCAAAAATACAATTGTTGATAAGGAAGAGCTAAAAGCTGATTTAGAAATAGTTAAAGATAATAATTGTGCTATTAGTCATGGAGAACTTGAAGTAGGAGTCCTGTCAATCTCTGTACCTCTATTTGAAGATGGTATGATCAAAGGAGCTATTAGTATAGCAGGGCCAGAATACAGAGTATATGAAAGGCAGGGAGAATATTTAGTAGCATTACTTGAATCAAGTAATAAAGTTAATCAGAAATTAAAATAGCATATAATAATGGCGGCAGCTGCCGCCATTTTTATTTAGTTACCAGTTTCTAAAATTTCATCAAACCCTGGTAACTCAGGTAATCTATCAAGAAAGCCTAAAACAACTTCTGGTCTATCAGTAATAAAACCGCTGGCCTGAAAATGAGCAAGAGTTCTTACCTGCCAGAGATAGTTTATGGTATAAGGGAAGACAAATTTTTCGTTTTCATAGGCTGCTGCAATATGCCATGGCCAGGTCATAAAGCCTTTTGGTCCAAGTCCATCTGCTATTTCACTGCTATAATCAAGCCAATTGCTCCAACTTCTTCTAGAAATTCTATTATCAGTTATTAATAATAATCTAGGTTTATCAGGAACAAGTTCTTTAAATTTCCTTAGACTCCGCAAAGAAAAAGAAAAGAAGATCGTCTTTTCAAATCCATCTTCTTCAAGCCAGTTTCTCTCTTCAAGAACATTTACAATCTCCTGTTCAATCCCATCATGTTTTTCTGGATGTTTGGTCTCTAATATTAAGCCAGGCGTATGGCTTCCAGCTTTGGCAATATCAATAAGTTCGTCTAAAGTTAATATTTCTAATCCTTCGTAGCTCTCATCAGCAAAATTTTCATTGGCCTTATTAAACCAGCTACCATAATCCAGTTGCTTTAATTCATCTAAGGTAAATTTACCAATTTCCTCATTAACTCTATCAGGGAAGACTTCTTCAATATTTGAAGTTCTTTCTAAAGTGGCATCGTGAAATATAACTAATTCGCCATCTGCTGTCATCTGAACATCAGCTTCAAAATAATCAGCACCAGTATCCCGTGCTATTTCATATGCAGGTCTAGTCGATTCAGGGGCCACTATAGACGCCCCCCTATGGGCTATAACTGCTGGATGAGGTATATTATGAGTTGCAAGTATATCTTCACCTCTCATATCAGGATTAATTAAATAATAGCCACCATAGAAGATCATAAAACCAGCAAATAAGATTAATAGAATGATAATAACAACCTTCATGTTATTTCACTCCCTCTTTGAATTAAAATTATTTCTTTAATACTCACTCATTCGCAGTTTATTGTTATTCTTCTCGCTTTCTAAGTTGTTTAACTTCTCTGGAATAATGAATTTTATTTAATAATAGCTCCTTTGTTTCAGAATCTAATTCAATCTCCTGGTCTCTACCTTCGACATGTCCAATTTTAATAAATTCATCAAATTCATTAACAAATAGTTGGTTCTGATATAATATTTGAGGAATTTCATGAATAAATAATACAGGTTTATCTTCAGGATGCATCATTGAATATCCCATAAACTCATCAGGCATATCGTTAACACCTAAAATGTCAAGAATAGTTGGTGCTAGATCAGTTATAGTTCCAGTCTTTTCAATTGTTCCAGCATTTAAATCTGGATGTTTAATTAGCAATGGTATATGCTCAGGTTCTTTAATATTTCTATCCACATTAAAGTTAACGCTTGATGAGTATTCTGGAGTCTCAATTGCTGCTTCGTGATCTGAATAGATAACAAAAAGAGTATCATCTTTTAAACCCCGGTCTTCTAATTCCTCAAAGAACATTTCAAGAGAGTGATCAACAAAGTATAATGAATTGAAGAAATCTCTTACTAGCTGACTATTTAAAGCTTCAAACTCCTCCTGTTCAAATTCTTCTGGATAAAAGGTGAAAGGAGTATGACTTGTAACAGTTATCAGATAGGCAAAAAATGGCTCTTCAGCTTCCTCAATAAAATCAACTGACTGTTTTAAAAAGTCATAATCATTAATACCAAGATAATTATCTTCAATTACATATTTTCTATCATCCATTGAATAATCTTCTCTAGAATAAAATTTATCAAAGCCTAATTCAGGGTAGGCTTCATGTCTATGGAAGAAAGAAGCATCATTTCCATGCAAGGCCATTGTCTTATAGCCTAAATCATTCATAATATTTATCAGTGATGGGAATTCGGTCATATCATTTTCTCTAAATGAGTATTGTCGGTTTACTGGATACATTCCTGTAAGGAGAGAAAAATCGGCATCAAAACTCCCATTAACATGTTGGGCATAAAAGTCATTACCATATAGGCTTTCATCTTTTAATGAGTTAATAAACGGAACAATTTCCTTACCATTATATTCGTAATCAATTGTCTTTTTATCTAAAGATTCAACCTGAATTACAATAATGTTATTGTAATCATCAATCAATTTATCTTCATCTAAAAGTTCATTTTCAGTTTCAGGTAATCTGCTTTCAACAATTTCTATATCTTCTTCACCATAATCATATAATAACTCCATTGTATATAAAGGTATAACCCCGAATACATTAACAAAACCTGGTGTACTATTATTATATAATTCTAAAGGCGTAAAGCCACCGAAAGCCAGGTTAGTAATAAACATCTGTCCCATTAAAATAATTAATATACTTAACAAAACAATTGCACTTGTCTTGAATTTATTTATTCTTTTTTTATTTAAATTTGATTTCACAGAAACCCTGGATATAGAACTTGTCTTAATAGTAAAACCCATTAGAATTAGGTCAATGATAAATAATGGGTCATATATATTGAAAACATGCCTAATAACAACTCCAATAGGATTATAACCATTTGCAACTGCTATTTCATTTATACTCAAATAATTGCCAAGATGTCTATTATACCAAAAGTTTGCCATGAAAAAGAATGTAAAAAGAAATGAAAAGATGAATATTATTAATCTACCACTTCTTTTTTTAATTATAGGAAATACAAAATATAAAATAAACATAATAAAGGCTAAGTTTCTAAAGAAAATACTTATAACTGATGGTGCATTAAATATATGCAAAACAAGAATATTATATTTTATTAAAAATCCTAGTAAAAATGTAACAGCAAATATTTTCTCTTTTTTATTCATTTCTTTAAAATGACTCATCAAGAAAACCTCCTATTTATCTTGAATTTAATTATAACAGATATTTTATTTTAGACCAAAACCATTAAAAACCCATGCTGAAGGATGGTATGTATTAATAATAATTTTATCTGTAAAATTATTTTTTAAGAACTCTTGAACTAATGGAGACAGATTGCTTGTACAGGCATTGATAATTAGCTCAGAATTAATTTTCTTTAAATTATCATGCAAACCCTCTTTATAAGTATTATCCTTATTCCAGCTTTCCTGCCAGACTCTGTCCCGTAATTTTTTAAAATGATAT
>SLSL01000263.1 GCA_007130465.1 Halanaerobiaceae bacterium
AAGTTTTCTTTTCTGATTGTCCCGGAATTAAACCATAATTAAAAAGCTTGTGGCTCTTTTTTTGAGATTCTTTTTTTATCTTTTTCCCTAATTTTTGAACCCAATTATGAATAGCACTAGAGCTTATTGATACTCCCAATAACTCTTCTACTTTTTCAGCACTGTCACGATAAGATTCATCCTTAACTATCTTTATTGCTGCTTCTTTCAAGCCAGGAGACTGACGATCATTAGAGGGAAGGTTAAGGTACTCATCTAAAAGAAAATGATAATTCCCTTCAGGATCTATATAGTACCTTCTTTTTATGGTAATTGGACCAACAAGAGTTTTAATAGTTCGTTCTTTCATGTCTTTATTTTTAAATATCTCTTTATTACGACTTTCTTTTAAAACATCATCAATTTCTTTTAGTATCTCTTTTATCTTTTCTCTGACTATTAAGCAAACTAATTGATAAATTTTTTCCTCTATGTCCTTGAAATTATTCGCATTTTCTAATATCATATAAATACAATCTTTTATATTTTTGTCCAATGGCCTCACTCCTTTTTTAAGGGTTCTTAGTGAGGCCATTTCTATATTAAAATCAAAATTCCTGTTTTATTTTATGATTTTTTCTCCCACATTAATTATACACAAACAAAGCAAGGCCATAAAGTCCAGTATTTAATATGATAAGTAATGCTGTATCTACAGTGGGGAAGCTGCCATATACATAGTATTCTGCCAGGTTGCCCCAATAATAATAAAAAATATTATAAAGAGGTGTTAGGTTTGCAATAACCCAGAAAGCTAAAATTATTGCCAGGCTAAAGATGCCTGACTTTATCTGATCTTTTAAAAATAATGACAGGTTGACTGTTATAAGAAAAGCCACCAGCAACTTAAGCCCTAAAGGAATTAAGGCAATTATAAACCTAAATAAGTATATTTCCCTGCCCTGAAAACTGGCAAATAATCCTAAATAGGCAGTGACAATAATCATAAATAAAACCATAATAAATATTTGAAAGCCTAGTTTTATCTTAAAGAGCCTGACTCTGTCAATAGGTCTGGCCAGCAAAAATGGTAGAGTTCCATCCTGGAATTCACTGCCAATCACTCCCATACCAAGGAGAACAGCCAGCAGGGTTCCATACTGGGCCAGGCTGCCATCAAACCAGCCATCAGCCAGATAATAGTGGAAGTTTAGCTGTCTCTCCATTCCACCGGTCATCCAGCCAGGCAGTTCATCGAGAATTCCTAATTCTAATGTTCTTTGCACCATAGGATATTGTAATACCAGGATCGTAGCTGTTACCAGGAGAAAGACTGAGACTATTAAGACTTTCCAGCGATTATTAGCCCATTCCTTTTTAAGTAGTAGTTTGTATTTATTCAGACTCATCCTGGCGACCTCCTTCTATCAGTTCCTGAAAGATATCAGCTAAATCTGGTTCCTTGATTTTTAGGGAAAGATATGGTATTTCTGAAAGTCTGTAAAGTATGTTAGCTTCATCTTTTGAGTAGTTAATAATAAATTTATTATCTTCTAAAGTAATTTGATTGATTCCATGAATTTTATCAAGGCCTAAATCTGAAACTTCCAGTTCTTTCTGAGGAATAAAGATTATCTCCTTGTTAACATCAGGGAGTTCTTCCATTTTTAAATCAGCTAATTTTTTACCTTTATCAAGCAGAATAATTCTATCAGCTAGCTGACTTATTTCGCTAAAATTATGACTGGTAAAGAGCAAATTGATGTTCTCTTCATCCTTATACCAGCAGAGTCTGGCCAAAAACCTCTGCCGGACAAGAATATCCAGCCCTGAAGTCGGTTCATCAAGAATTATTAAGTCCGGGTCATTAACTAAAGCTGCAGCAAGCTTAACCAGTTGCAGCTGGCCTCTGGAGAGGAGTTTTATCTCTTTATCCAGTTCAATATCTTCTTTTCTGAGAATATTAAAAGCTTTATCAGGATCAATCTCGGTATTGTATAAACTTGCTGCCAGCTCAATCGTCTCTCTAACAGTTAAATTAGGATAAAGACTATAATCTCCACTTAAATATGATATCTTCTCTTTGACTGCCGGGTGAGCCACCGGATCCTGGCCCAATAATTCAACTCTGCCTGAGGTTGGCTGATAAAGACCTATCAATAGTTTTATCAGTGTCGTCTTACCAGAGCCATTCTTGCCCAGAATAGCAACTGTTTCATTTTGATTCTGGGTAAAACTTAATCTATCGATAACTTTTTGCTGATCAAATTCTTTAGTTAAATTTTCTATCATTACAGCCTGTTTTTGATTAATTATATTCATAGTTATCACCAGATCTCCTTCTTTTTCTTTCTACTATTATATTATTCAATATAAAAATAAATATCCCTGCCTGAAAGCGGCAGGGAGAGGCAGACAGTTAACCAGACTGATGTCTGATTAAGGTTGCTAGCTAATTATAAGATTATATATAAATTAGACCATGTTTTGATAAACATCTTCTTTAAATTTCTGTTCAAAGGTATCCTGATGATCAAAACTATAGCTTAAACCCAACTTTTTAGCCAGCAGATTGGCAGTAATTCTGCCTGATTCATAGATCGTTGGCAGGCCGCTGCCTGGATTTGTTCCGCCGCCAACCAGCCAGATATTCTCGAACTCTTCAAAATCATTATGAGGTCTAAAAATTAACATCTGCTTGAGGTTATGACCTAAATTAAAGGTTGCGCCATAACCTACATTCATCTGAAGTTCCCAATCTTTAGGTGTTATCATCTTTTCCACTTTTATATGATTTCTAATATCAGTTATACCAGCTTTAGTTTCAAGGAGATCTAGCATCTGTTCTCTAAAATAATCTGCTTGATGATCCCAGTCTATTTGGCTTTGGAGATTTGCTGTTGGAACCAGTAAATAAAGAGATGAATGGCCATCTGGCGCCATTGTATTATCTGTCACTGTGGGATTCTGAAGATAAAATGAAGGGTCATTGGATAGCACCTTCTCTGATTCAATCTCTAAAAAATTCTTTTTATAATCTTCAGCTATAAAGACATTATGATGCTCTAAATGGTCATAACTTTCATTCAGGCCAAGGTAAAGCATAAAGGTCGAGCAGGAATAATTCTTTTTATCAAGCCTGCTATCTGAATGCTTTCTCCGCTTTTCATTAGGAATTAGATTCTTCATTGCCCAGGAAAAGTCAGCATTAAGCACTATTTCATCATATTTATAAATTTCTCCATCTATTTGCAAACCAGTAGCTTTCTGATCGTCTATCTTTATCTCTTCTACTTCTGATTCTAAGATTATTTTCCCACCTAGCTCTTCAAAAAGCTCGGCCATTGCTTTTGCCAACTGATTTAGGCCACCTGTAACATGATAGACTCCCCATTTATATTCTGTATAGGATAAGATACTGAACATTGAAGGGCAATTAAATGGCGCCATCCCAAGATATTTAGATTGGAAGGTAAAGCCAACTTTAATTCTGTCATCGTCAAAATATCGACCGAGATCATCCCAGAGGCTTCGCTGGGGATTTAAGACTTTCAGTAATCGAAAAATATCTTTATTTAAGAGATCGGTAAAAGAGTTATAGGGACGCTGCAATACCGGCAGGGTATAACGCATCTTTTTTTCGTTATCATTCATATAACGATCATAGCCATCAGCATCTTCAGGATTTATGCTGGCTATTGACTCTTTAACTTTATCCCTGTGAAATGAAGGTTCCATTGAATTCCCATCAGCAAACCAGAGTTTATAATAGGGATCCATCATTTTCATCTCAACATAGTCATGAAGGTTTCTTCCTGCTGCAGCAAAGATTTCTTCTAATATAAAGGGCATCATAAAGAAGGTTGGACCTATATCAAACTTATAATCATCCTTCTCCAGATAACCATTCCTGCCACCGACTCTATCCATCCTCTCATGGATAGTTACATTAACACCTTTATTTGCTAGAAGAATTCCTGCTGCCAGGCCACCTGGGCCAGCTCCGACTATTCCAACATCTGTCATTAAATATCACTCCTTATCCTTGATCATATCTCTTACCTGCTGGCCAGAAAGAACTACCATGGGCATTCCGCCGCCTGGGTTGACTGAGCCACCGGTAAAGTAGAGGTTTTTATATTTATGGCTTCTTTTAGGGGCTTTAAAGCCCTTATTCTTTGTTTTATCAGAAACTACACCGTATATAGCACCATAATTGGAATAATAATTGCTCTGAATATCCTCTGGTAGCCATTCATCTTCGACTATAATATGATCTCTGAGATTATCCAGGCCATTCCGCTCTAGCTTATCCAGGACCTTCTCTTTTAAGACATCATAATCTTCTCTGCTAAAACTGCCCCTTCCTAAATGGGGAATATGGGGCAGAATCTTGATATTCTCGCAATCTTCAGGGGCCTGAGCTGTGTCAGTCTGGCTGGATGCTACCAGGTAAATTGTTGGATCTTCTGGCAACTTATATTCCTGAAAGACTGAGGCAAAGTGTTCTTTAGGATCTTTAGAGAAAAAGAAGTTATGATGGGCCAGATTATTATAGCGGCGATCAATTCCTAAATGGAGAACATAGCCGGAACAAGCCGGCTCAAATTTCTGATATTTTCTTTCTATCTCTGGTTCGACTAGAAGATCCCTGTAAAAAGGAATAACTTCCATATTAGAAACTATATAATCGCTTTTAATTAGCTGGCCATTTTCAAGAATAACTCCATCTATTTTATCTCCAGTTTTTTCAATGCCGACGACCTCACTGCC
>SLSL01000222.1 GCA_007130465.1 Halanaerobiaceae bacterium
AATGCTCCGGGTCTGCTCTAACTAATTTTAAACTCAAACCAGCTTCAATAGTTATTTTAAAAATTAACCAGCTTAAAATCAAAAAAGGAGCAGGTCTCCCTGCTCCTCAATATATTATCTACTTAATTATTTTATCTACTTAATTAAAGGTTTTATTTAGTGAAAGATATTATAGTCCAGCTTTATTTAAAGCTTCAGCAACTGCTTCTGACCACATACCTGAACTGCTGGTAGCACCAGAGAATACATCAACATCAGCTGAATTAGCTTCTACAAAACTAGAAGTCAATTCTTCCTGGGCTTCATGCCAGGTATCATAACCATAATCTGAATCTTTATAAACTAATTCGCCATCATCCTCCTGAAGTTCTTCAAGTCTAACATCAACAATCTCGCCAGCTTCGACAGTTACCCAGGCAAGACCTCTGCCGCCTCTATCGCTAAATTCTGAATATCCAAGGAAAGTACCCTCAAAAACTTCCTGACCTTCAGCTTTAGCTAGAGCCATTTCAACAGCACCCATGGCCTTTTCACTTGTGCTGGTAGCACCAGAAAAAACATCAACATCAGCTGAATTAGCCTCTACAAATCTTTCTGGTAAAACTTCCATAGCTTCATGCCATGTATCATAACCATACTCTTCATCTTTAGCTTCACCAGTATCTGTTATCTCAATTAATTCTACAGCAACGATTTCATGACCTTCAACAGTCACATGGGCTTCAACATAACCTCTATCATTGGCCTCACTGAAACCTACATAATCTCCATCCTCTAAATGTCCATCTGCCATACCTGCTACTGAAAAACTGACAACAAAAGCTAGTGCAAGAACTGCCACAAATAATTTCTTCATTAATTCAATCTCCCCTTTTCAATTTAATTTTGTAATGTATTTTACAATCACTATTAATATAATACATGCTTGTTACATTTATGTCAAGGGATTACGTTAAAAAAATATCATAATAAGCAAAAAAAATTAGAGCCCTTGCAAGGGCTCTAATGATTTTACTCATTTAAAATTAATATCTAGCTTTTGATAAGGCATCTGCTACAGCTTCCATCCACATATTTGAACTTCCAGTGGCTTCTGTATAAACATCAACGAATGGAGAGTTTGCATCTACAAACCATTCAGGCATTTCTTCTCTGGCTTCATGGAACTCATCCCAGCCATAATCTTCATCCTTTAAGACTCTTTCGCCATCTTGTTCCTGAACCTCTTCTAATTTAACATCAACAATTTCTCCATCTTCTAGCGTTACCCAGGCAACTCCGAGTCCGCCACGGGAACTAACAGATGAATGACCCATAAATCTTCCATCCATATATCTAACATTTTCAGCTTTAGTTAAAGCCATTTCAACAGCTTCAATTGCCATTTCACTTGTGCTAGTTGCGCCAGTTATAATGTCAACATCAGCTGAATTTGCTTCTACAAATCTCTCAGGAAGAACTTCCATTGCTTCATGGAATTCATCCCAGCCATAATCTTCATCTTTAGCTATTCCAGTATTTCTCCACTCAGTTAATTCAACATTAACAATTGCACCATCCTGAATCGATACATTAGCTTCTACATATGCTCTGTCAGAAGCTGAACTGTAACCTGTGTAAATACCATCTTCCATATGCCCAGCTGCCATTACATTAAAACCTAAACCTAAAACTACCGCCAAAGCCAAACCAAATACCATCAATTTCTTCATTCTTTTCTTCCCCCTTTTAATTAAGTAAATATTTAATATGAAATCTTTCACTATTTATATAATACTACATTCGTGATATAAATGTCAAGCTTTATTTTGATTATTTTCATCAATTTATTTGTCTTGCCAGAACTATATAGAGAGACGCCAGTAATATCATGAAAGCTCCGGCATATTGGATTAATGAAAAATTTTCTCCTAGGAGACTAAATGATAATAAAACTGTAACAACAGGCTCAGCCATACTTATAACTGAAGCCACAGTTGGAGTGGTATTCTTAACACCATATAAAAATAAAATCAGACTTATCAAAGATATCACAGTTATTAATATTAAATAAATATAAACATCTAAACCGTACAAATAAAAGAGCTCTCCTCTAAAAATTCCAATAGAAGTAAATAAAATAGCAGAAATAAAGCAGGTCACAAAAATAACATGCAAAAATAAAGTATCAGTTAGTAAATGATTTCCACCTAAAATATAAAAAGCATAAAATAACGATGCCATTACTGCTGCCATTAAGCCTATACCTGAAGCAACTACCTGAAAATCAGAGTAAACCAGATAAATACCAGTAAAAGCAATTAATACAGCTGTCGCCTTTCTAATTCCTATAATCTCCTGACCTAATAACCAGGCTAAAATAGCAACTAAAATTGGATATGTATAAAAAATCAAAGCTGCCAGTGATGTTGGAATCAGATTAAAAGCTGTAAAATAAGAAAAATTAAAGACTGCATAAGTAATACCTATTAAGATCAATCCTAAAAAATTATAATCTACTATCTCTTTTAAATTAAATTTCTTGAAATTTATTATCCCTAAAATTATTGCTGATATTACAAACCTAAAGGTCAATAAAGATATAACATTAACCCCGGCATCATAGGCATTAACAGCAAAGATAGGCAGGCTCCCAAAGCCAACTGCAGATAAAAAAGCAGCCAGGGAGCCATATAGATATTTCTTTTTAAATTGTTCCAACATATTATAACCACCTATAAGAAAACAACTTATTTATCCAGAAAAATCCTCAGATGCCCTGCCAGGAAATCCATATTCAAAACTATCAAACTTCCCAACCAGCTCAGCAACTCTTTTTCTTAATTGCTCACCAGAAAGCTCACCTTTAATTCCTTTTGCTAAAATATCAGCAACAGCAACCATGTCATTCTCTTTCATTCCCCGCCTTGTTATCTCAGGTGTCCCCAGTCTTATCTCTCTGCCAGATTGCCCGAAATCATCTGATAGCAAAATATTATCCTCTTCAAGACCAGTAGAAATCTCCCTGGAACTACCAAATTCATCAACATCAATTAAAAGAATATGAGAATCTGTATAACCTGCCTCTGCTGCTATAACTTTTATACCTCTTTTATCCAGTTCAGCCCCTAATTTCCTGGCATTTCTGATCACCTGCTTACTATAATCGTGGCCATATTCTTTCATTTCAAGCAGAGAGGCAGCAAAAGCCGGCAATCTATTTAGATGATGGCTGGTAACTAAAGCCGGTGATAATGCATCACCTACCAGTCTAAATGGCTCCTCTTTCCTGGATAAAATCATGCCGCCCTGAGGCCCAGGAAAAGATTTATGGGTACTGCCAAAGACAATATCTACACCCTGATCTAAAGGATTCTTAAAGAGACCACCGGCAATCAGACCGGTAACATGGGAAGCATCATAGGCAAAGAATGTCTCATCTAAATGCCTGGTTCTATTCATTATCTCTTTAATTGGATCAGCAAAAAGAGTTCCTGAACCACCAAAAATAATTAATCTCGGCTTATAGGCATCGATCATTTCAACAGCCTTTTCAATCTCTAATTTCTGATTATCATCATAGGGCAGATTCTTAACCCTGAGCGTCTTCTCTAAATGCTCAATAGTTCTCATCGGACCAACCAGCCCGTGGCCCCAATCTGCCATCGAGACCTCAAAAACTAAATCCCCTGGATCAGTCAGCCCCAGCACTGTAGCCATTCCGGCCATATGACCACCTATCGGCCTTAAATCAACATAATCAGCCTTAAATACATCTCTGACCAGGTCATGGGTTGCCATCTCAAATTCATGGATATAGCGGTTTCCAGTATATTCTCTCTCCTCAGGTTTTAAAGTCTCATAACAGCCATATCTATTGCCAAAATCACTTGCTAGATAACTTCTGACTTTGGGCGTGCTGTAATTCTCAGAAGCTATCAAATTCAAACATCTGCTTCTATATTGTAAATGTTTCTCGTGTAATTTTTCTAAATCCTTAGTATTATTCATTTTAACCATAAATAGTTCCTCCTGAATTCATACAATTTATTTAAGATAATTAAGAGCTGAACGGACATGCATCTCTACACCAGTCTTTAATGTATCTTCATCTATATCAAACTTAGGGTGATGATGAGGATAATCAGTTCCCTTCTCGGCATTCCCGGTACCAACAAAATAAAATACTGAAGGCACATAGGCTGAGAACTCCCCAAAATCTTCACCGGCCAGGCAGCGATACTCAGTTAAATTCTCAGTGCCACCTGCCACCTTAGCGGCTATCTCCTCTAAATCTAAAACCAATTCTGGATCATTATATACCGGTGAACTGGTCGCAGGATACTTAATCTCATATTCAAGATCTGATGTATTACAGACACCGGCAACTATTCTCTCTAATCTTCTTCGGGGTTTTTCATCAGTATTCCTCCCACCCTGATAAAGATATCTAATAGTACCTTTTAAATGGGCTTTCTCTGGAATAATATTTGTCGCATTCCCTGCCTGAAACTGGCCAAAAACAATTGTCGTTGCTTTCATCGGGTCTATCTCTCTTGTTTGAATCATCTGAGCCTGCTGAATTATATTGGTCCCAGCAATAATAGGATCCTTTGAAAAATGAGGAGCAGAAGTATGGCCACCTTTTCCTCTAATAATTATTTCAAATTCATATAAACCACCCATAACAGCCTCTGGAGCAAGCCCTATCTTGCCACTAGGAAGTGGTGTCCAGAGATGAAT
>SLSL01000115.1 GCA_007130465.1 Halanaerobiaceae bacterium
GAGTTATTTAATGGTGCAGATGATGAGATTATTTATCCTGATCCCTCTTTTGCTAAGTATAAACTTTATATTCAGTCTAAAAATGCAAATGGAGTTGCTGTGCCCCTGGATGATGATTTGAAGCTTGACCTTGATAAGATGGCAGCGGCTATAAATAATAGGACTGGAATGATTTTTATCTGTGACCCAAATAATCCGACAGGGACGATGCAGCAGGGAAGCAAGATAAAAAAGTTTATTGACAAGGTTCCTGATGATGTCCTGGTAGTGCTTGATCAGGCCTACCATGAATATATGACTTCTGGAGATTATTATCAGGGCCTAAATGAACTGTCAGAGAAAGCGAACCTTTTAATATTGAGGACATTCTCTAAAGCCTATGGTCTGGCTGGATTAAGAGTCGGTTATGGTCTGGGGTCAGCGGAAATTGTTCACTATCTGGATCAGATAAGAGATACCTTTAATTGCAATCGGATAGCCCAGAGGGCTGGAATAGCAGCATTAGGAGATCAGCAGCATATCCAGATGAGCCGGGCTAAAAATCAGCAGGAACGAGAGTATCTCTATCAGAAGCTTGATCAGGCTGGAATAGATTACGTTAAAAGTGAGGCCAATTTTCTCCTGATTTCGGTGCCAGGTGACAGCAGAGAGGCAGCAGCTGAACTTGAAAGTAAAGGAGTTATTGTTAAACCTGGGGCACCACTAGGAGTTCCTGGAATGCTTAGAGTTACAATAGGAAGCCGGAAAGAAAATGAAATTCTTCTTGAGAAATTGATAGAACTCTATAATTAAAGATAGCAAAAAATTTTAAATCCCCCATTATTTTATGAGCCAGCTCAGGTAACTTCCCTGGGATGGCTCATTTAATTGATTATAACTTTTTCAACATCATTTGACTGGCTGAGATGGACCAGAGGGCCGTAATAAAGCTGGAATCTAAGTCTATCACCAAGCTCTATCGGAGTTTTTGATTCTTGAATATCCAATATTAGGTGATCGCTGCTGGCACCCAGAACCTCGATGTCCTGCTGACAGGGGATAAGCTGATCAGGATAGACAAAGTCGGCTCTGCCGATGGCCAGAATTGCACGCTTTCTCATGCCTCTATCTTCAAAACTTGGTCTCTGGCCGAAGGCATCGACAGAGATTTCGCCATATGGTTTTGAAGGTTTTTTTGCAACTTCAATAACTTCAGCTTCCAGAAGGAAGCTATCGGTATTTAGTTCTGGGAGTTCATACCCCCAGATATCCTGAATATCACGGCCTAATAGCAGGGCTTCCCCAAGCCGGAGCTGATTGATTCTAGCAGGTAGTTTATTTTCAAGGAGAAGCGGCAGGCTGGTTGTTGCCCCACCGGAGATGATTTCCAGCTTTCTAGCCAGTCGGGATTCTATCTTTTCAGCAGTCTGAATCAGACTATTTAGTTTGTTGGTGTCCGGTTTTATACCGCCGTAACAACTAAAATTGGCGGCAACTCCTATAAGTTTTAAGCCTTCCATATTTTCGACTTCTGCAGCTATCTTAATTGAGTTTTCTGGGGGATAGATTCCTTCTCTAAGGTCGCCAGATTCCAGCATTAAGATTATCTGGTGGGGTTGGTTGAGATTTATTGCTGCCTGATTTAGCTTTCTGATTACCCTGAGCTGACTGTTAAAACTAATATCAGAATATTTAACAACTGCCTCTAATTCGCTGGGGGACGGAATTCTTAGCAGAGAAAGCTCGAAATCCACTCCTGCTTTTTTAAGCTCTCTCAGGCGGTTTAACCGGGAATCGCCATAAATTGAAGTTGTATTGCCGATAAGTCTTGCAACTTTAGGACTTGCAGGACAGCCTTTGCCCACACCTATAAGTTTGATATTATGCTGCTGGCAGAGGTTCTGCCAGAAAGATATATTATTTTTTATTTTATTTAAATTTATCAGTAATTTTGCTGACATAAAGATTCTCCTTTCATTAAAATTATTCAAGAAAGTTAATTCTATTTGATTATAACATACTTAAAACGGTTTCTTGCATATCTTAGCTTAAAAAAGTATAATCATCATAAGGAAAAAATATTGCAAACTATATATAGTAAGTTAATATCGAGAAAGGTGATGATATAGATGAAATTGATTGACTGGCATACCCATCCCTACGGTCATGGAGAAGATGAGCTCAAGCCCTGTCAGAATATGGAGCGGCTGCAGGATTTTATTACAGCTGCTGAAATAAAGGGTCTTGATGGAATAGGTTTTACTGATCATGAGATTTATTTAGAACAGTTTAATTTTGATAATCTGGAAAAAATAAAGCGAGAGGCCAGGATTGAAGTCTTTATCGGGATTGAATTTGATTATGCCCCTGGCCGGGATACTGAGATAAAAAAGATACTGGATAAATACCCCTTTGATTTTTCAATCGGTTCTGTCCATGATATTGATGATTGGAGCTTTGATTATGACAAATATAAAGATAGATGGGAAGAATATGATTATGAAGGTTTAATTGAGGTTAATCAGGAGTATTATAGATTGCTGGATCAGGCAGTAAATACGGGTCTCTTTGAAATCATTGGCCATCTTGACCTGATTAAGGTCTTTGATTATGTAATTAAAGATAGGGTGCTGGTACTGGAGATGGTGGAGCCGGTGCTGAATTCTATCAAGGAGCAGGGAGCTAAACTTGAGATAAATACTAATGGATTAAATAAGCCGGTTAATGAGCTATATCCAGCCCTGGATATTTTAAAAATGGCCAGGTATAAAGAACTTGAGATTGTCTTTAGTTCAGATGCCCACAGGCCTGAGAGGGTTGGCGAGAATTTTGATCTGCTCCAGAAATTAATGGAGATTATGTAATATAGGTGGCAGTGGAGGTGGTATCTGTTAAATATGAAAGAAATATATTTCCGGTTTTATGGTAGGTTAAAACGCTTTCTTCCAGATGACAGGCAAATAAGGCCTTATAGCCATTACTTTAAAGGCAGGCAGTCTGTAAAAGATAGAATCGAAACTGTTGGAGTTCCCCATACTGAAGTTGAGTTAATTCTGGCTAATAATCGCCCTGTTGATTTCTCTTATCTGGTTAAAACCGGTGATAGAATTGCTGTTTATCCTCATTTTTACCAGCTGGAACTGCAAGACAATTATAGGTTGAGGCCACCATATCCTGGTAAACCCAGGTTTATTGCTGATGTCCATTTAGGCAAGCTGGCTAAATATTTAAGACGCTTCAATTTTGATACAATCTATCAGAATGACCTTAAAGATCAAGAGATTATTGATATTGGCGTGGAAGAAGATAGGATTATATTAACCAGGGACCATGGTGTTCTGATGCGAAAGCAGGTTACCTATGGCCAGTTTATTCATAATGATGACTCCAGGATTCAGTTATACGAGGTTGCAGAAAGATATAATTTAACTGAATATTATAAGGGATCTGAAAGCAGATGTGTTGATTGTAATAGCAGGCTTATTGAGATTGATAAAGAAGAGATAATTGATAGGCTCGAGCTGAAGACTAAAATGTATTTTGAAAGATTTAAGATCTGCCAGGAATGCGATAAGATTTACTGGGAAGGTTCTCATTATAAAAGAATGGAAGACCTATTTGAAAAAATAAATAATTATTAAGTCGTATAGTTATTAAGTTGACTAAGGCAGTTGATATTGGTAATATGTATTTAAGAGCTAATATTTTAAAAGGGGTGAATAAATTGATGAGATTAAAGAGTAGGTTAATTCTTGGATTAATGGTCATCTCAATCTTATTCTTTCCGATTACAGCAATGACAGCTGGTCATGGAACTGCCCCGACTGGATTTTTTACGACTGAAACTTTAGCAGAATTTGATGGCATTGATGACAATCCAGCCTATGTTGGTTATCATGGCAGAATTTATGATCTCTCAGACACCTTTGAAGATGGCAGTCATGCCGGACATGATGCTGGAATGGATTTGACTGAAGAATTTTATGAGGCCCATGAAGCTGAGCTTATGGAAGGCAGAGAAGTTGTCGGCTATTATTTAAGTAGAGCTATGACTGAGGACGAACTTGCAAACTACAATGGTCAGAATGATATGCCTGCCTATGTAGCTGTTGACGGAATTATCTATGATGGTTCTGATACCTTTGAAAATGGTATGCATTTTGATTATGAAGCCGGTCAGGATTTAACTGATGAATTCCATGATCAACATGGCGAGGATACCCTCATGGCAATGCCTGTAGTTGGTGCTTTAGTCTCTTATGAATTAACTCTGGATGAACTGGCAGAATATGATGGCCAGGATGGCAATGATGCATTTGTAGCCGTTGATGGTTTTATCTTTGACGTTACTGAAAGCTTTGAAGATGGAGAACATTTTGGTCATGAAGCCGGTCAGGATTTGACTGATGAAATTGAAGAGGCTGGTCATCTCCGTTCAGTATTGCCAGATGTCCCGGTGGTTGGCGTTTTAGTTGAATAGCTTCCCCTTTAATTAAATATATTTATACTGTTTAGGCTGATGGCTGACCGCTGTCAGCCTTTTCCTTTTTATTTTTTTATTAATTTAATAATTTAAATTTAAATATAAAGGAGATTAACTACCATAGTGGGTAATAATACCGCCTAAGAAGGTTTTTTGACTTCTCAGAGAA
>SLSL01000107.1 GCA_007130465.1 Halanaerobiaceae bacterium
AAAAGTGAGGTCTATTATGAATAATAAAAACGTAGATATATATACAATAGCAGAACATGCAGGGGTCTCTAAGAGTACAGTCTCCAGAGTTTTAAATAATAAAGATGATGTTAGCGAGACTACCAGAGAAAAAGTTATTGATGTTATTAAAGAGTTAAATTATAAACCTAATAGTTCAGCTAAAGGCCTTGCAACCCAGAAAACAAAAACAGTTGGGCTGGTTGTTTCAGAAATTACCAATTCATTTTTTTCCATGTTTGTTAAAGGTGCAGAAGATAAGGCAATGGAAGAAAACTATAATATTATGCTGGCTAACAGTAACTGGGTCGTTGAAGAAGAACTTAAATGTATCAGAATGTTTGAAGAAGGAAGAGTTGACGGCATTTTGATGATAAGTGGTGGCGGTGATGACCTCTTAAATGATTATTTGAATAATCTTGCCAATAAAGATATTCCTTTAATAGTTGTAGATAGAAAGATTAATAATCAACTTATTCCTAAAATTAATGTAGAAAATGTTAAGGCGGCTTATGAAGGTACCAAGTATTTAATAGAATTAGGCCATAGGAAAATTGCATTTGTCAAAGGTGACGATATTGCAGCTTCTGATGCTTCTATAGATAGAGTTAAAGGCTATCGAAAGGCATTGGCCGAAAATGATATAGATACTGAAATAATTGAACCAGGATTTTTCGAAAGAGAAGGTGCCTGTTTTGCTACTGAAAAGATATTGAAAAATCATCCAGATATTACAGCTATTTTTTATGCTTCAGATATGATGGCTGTCGGCGGCCTTAAAGCATTAAAGGAAGCCGGACTTAAAGTACCAGAAGATGTTTCAGTTTTAGGTTTTGATGATATTGAACTTGCTAAAATTATTGACCCGGCTCTCTCAACTTTAAGACAGCCTCGATACAAAATGGGCTATTTAGGAATGGAGAAGTTGATCGATAAATTAGAGGGCAGGCCTAAAGAGGTTTATGAAGACGATATAAGTTTTGAACTGGAATTGATTGAACGTGAATCGACAGCTCCAGTTAAGAGGTGAAATTGCAAATATAATTCCATTCTCTAAAAGAAAAATATATATCAGATAGATTTTTATTTTTCCTGAGAATGGGATATATTTTTTAATTTTTTTGGGAGCACTCCCGAAATTTTGTATAATTCATAAAATTTAAGTAAGATTATAAGCAGAATTATATTTTTTTCAGGTTTCCGGGAACAGTCCCGAAAAAAATAGATCTTGAAATTATAAGTGATATAAGTCAAAATTTGATCATGAACAAAAAATTCTAAGGGGGACGATTATGTTTTCTAAAAAAGGTGTATTATTAACAGTGATGGTATTTGTGATGGCGGCTTCATTATTATTTGGTGGAAGTGCGGAATTGATGGCTGAAGATGTAACTACTATAACAGTGGCAGCATTCCCGGATCAAGATTCAGGCTTTAATGCAATCTTAGATGATTTCCATGAAAAGTATCCACATATTAGAGTAGAACTGGAAGTAGCTGACTTTGATGATCATCACCAGTCTTTATTAACTAGAATAGCTGCTGGTTCTAATGTTCCAGATGTAGCTAACGTTGAGATTGCTTTTGTTGGTGACTTTGTAAATAGAGGTGGCTTCGAGAATTTATCAGCTGAGCCATATAATGCAGATAGATTTCAAGAAGATATTATTGGTTACAAGTGGGCTCAGGGAACTAATGAAGAGACAGGCAATTTAATTGCAATGCCTTTAGATATTTCACCAGGAACATTATTCTATCGTAGAGACCGCTTAGAAGAATTAGGCGCAGATATAGACGACTTACAGACAATGGAAGATTGGATAGCATTAGGCGAAGAATTTGCTGCAACAACTGAAGAAGATAATCGCTGGTTATTTGCAGATGCTGCTTCAGTCTATGAAATGATTAGAAGAGCAGGAGATTATCAGTTCTTTGATGATGAAGGAGAACCGATTATAACCTCTGATAAGTTTGTAAGAGCTTTTGAACTTTCAAAAGAAGTTAGAGATAGAGGTCTAGATGGTAATATTGGTGAGTGGACTAATGAATGGTATTCAACTTTCCAGGAAGGTACTATATTAGCTCAGCCTTCTGGTGCCTGGTTAGGTGGCCATATCCAGAACTGGATGGCTCCTGAAACTGCCGGCAAATGGGGCGTTGCTAATTTACCAGATGATATGTTTATTGGTTGGGGTGGTTCTTTCGTAGCTATTCCTGAAGATGCTGAAAATAAAGAAGAAGCATGGGAATTCATTCAGTATGTAACTACTAATGTTGAGCCTCAGATAGGTCAGTTCGAGGCAGCTAATATTTTCCCATCATTACTTGCAGCCTTTGACCACGAAATCTTTGAAGAACCATCAGATTTCTATGCTGGTCAGAATGTTAGAGCTCTCTGGTTAGATGCTGCCAAGCAGATTCCAGAAGTTAATACTAATAGATATGATAATATTGCTGAAGATATTGTCGGTGATGCTTTAACAGAGGTACTTGAAAACGATAAAGATATTATGCAGGCTCTAGAAGATGCAGAGCAGTTGTTAAGAAGAAGAATGAGATAAATTATTAAATATAGGGGCTGAATTATTCAGCCCCTTAAACATAATAATATTAATTGATTATTTTCACTAGGAGGAAGAAAATGAAATCCAATAATAACTCAGGGATATCTGATAAATTTAGATTAAATAAAAAAGTTGCACCCTATGTTTTTATATCTCCATTTTTTATTTTATTTTTAATATTTGGCCTCTTCCCAATATTATATTCGTTCTTTTTAAGCTTTAATTCCTGGGATGGAATAGGCCAGATGAGTTTTGTAGGTCTTGATAATTATGCTTATATTTTAACTGATGGCTGGTTCTGGGATTCAGTTCAAACTACAGTTATAATTTTTGTTTTAACGACAATACCCCAGCATGTCTTTGCTTTGACCCTTGCCTTTATATTAAATTCAAGTTATGTAAAATTTAAAGATTTCTTTAGAACTTCATATTTTTTGCCGTATATAACCTCTGCAGTAGCGATTGCTTTAATCTTTGATGTCCTTTTAGGAACACGTTCAGGTCTTTTAAATGCATTTTTGATCTGGATGCAACAATTACCGCCAATAGAATTTCTTTTTCAAACATTTCAATTTGATTTGCCGGCACGATGGTTGGGAGAACCGAGACTTATTAGATTTTCTATTGCAGGCTTAGTAACCTGGAGATTTACAGGCTGGAATATGTTAATCTATTTTGCCGGTCTTCAGACTATTCCTAGGAGTCTTTATGAAGCAGCAAGGGTCGATGGAGCCAGTATTAGACAGGTATTTACTAAGATAACTCTGCCACTTTTAAAGCCTGTAATCTTTTTTGGTGTCACTATGTCTATTATCGGAAACCTCCAGCTTTTTCAGGAGCCCTTTGTACTTGTTGGAGGCGCTGGTGGTACAGGGCGGGCAGGGATGACTACTGCAATGTATTTATTCCGGACAGGCTTTCACTGGAGACAGTTTGGTGAAGGTAGCGCTATGGCCTATGTACTATGTATATTTATAATTATCTTAAGTTTAGTCAATAAAAAGTTATTCTCTGGTGGTGGCTTAAATGAACTATAGTAAAGAAGAATTAAGAACAAGAAAAATTACTTTCGATATAATTAAAAAAGTTTTATTATATTCATTTTTAATTATAGGTGTTGTTATTACATTTGTGCCATTCTTATATATGTTTCTTTTAGCTACTAGATCCAGAGCTGAAATCTTTTCATCAATATTTTCATTGATGCCAGGTCAGTCTTTCATGGATAATTATGAAGTTTTAATAAGTAATGTTCCTATATGGAGAAATTTATTTAATAGTATATTTATTTCTACTACGGCAACTATCTTAACAGTCTTTTTCTGTTCCTTAGGTGGTTATGGTTTTTCAAAATATAACTTTAAATTTAAAAATAAATTATTCTTTTCTATGTTAGCAACAATGATGATTCCAGGATTATTATCAATTATACCCTGGTTTATTATGATGAATTTCTTTGGCTGGATGGATACATTTTATCCTATGATTATTCCAGGCATTGCAAATCCCTTTGGAATCTTTTTAATGACACAGTTTATGAATTCAATACCCTACGATGTTATTGATGCAGCTAGAATTGATGGTTGCGGTGAATTTGAAATCTTTTTAAGAATTGTGCTGCCGATGAGCAAATCAGGGGTAGGAGCTCTTTCAGTTCTTACATTTTTAGGTTCCTGGAACCTTTTAATGCAGCCATTATTGATCCTTCAAAGTAGCGATATGTGGACCATACCTGTTGCTCTAACAAAATTAGCAGACCAGGCCGGTATCGATCATGGTGCTGCTATGGTTGCTGTTATAATAGCAATCGCACCTATTATAATTGCTTATGTAATAGGCTCTAAGTCTATTATGAAAGGTATTATGGAAGGCGCAACAAAGGGTTAAAATCAATAAATTAATAAGTATCAATTATCTAATATCTTTTAGTCATTGCTTATATTTTTGATGAAAGTAGGTTATAAAATGAATCATAATAATAAATGGAAGTTTACTGGAAAAAACGGAGAATTTAAATTAAATAATGCAGATAAAAATAACTACCTTTATTTTCCTCTGGCAAATGAAGCCGGGATGATGTCAGCTATCACTCCCGGGCTTCATGGTGATATCAAGACAGGTCAGAATACATTTGCTATGCGACCTGTTTCATTAGAGGACCTACATAATACTAAATCAGCCAGAAATTTCTGGGTATATACTGATAACGGTGATGTCTGGTCAGCTGTTGGTAATTCAGCTATTCAATTTTCTCAGAAATTTTCTGATGATAATCCTGAAGAAGTTGAACTGGAGGCAGGACCACTCTGGCATAAAATTACCAGAGAAAATTCAAATTTAGGCTTAAGATCAGAAATCTTAAATTTTGTTCCTGCTAATTCAGATACAGTGGAATTAATGGAGGTAAAGTTGACTAATACAGGCACTGAACCTGTAACTTTAACTCCAACAGCGGCAGTGCCTATCTATGGTCGCTCAGCCGATAATTTAAGAGATCATCGCCATGTGTCCTCTTTGCTTCATAGAACTGAGACAACCAGTAATGGAGTTTTAGTTAAACCGACTCTATCCTTCGACGAAAGAGGCCATACTACGAATAATGTTTCCTATGGAGTACTTGGGGGTACAACTGGAGGAGAAAAACCTGAGGGTTTCTTTCCGGTAGTTGAAGACTTCATCGGAAATGGCGGTAATCTTGAATGGCCAGAAACTATAATAACTAATTCAACTGATTACCTTAAAGCCGGTGAATTTGTAGCTGGCTATGAAACTATTGGTGCTCTTAGGTTTGCTGATATAACTTTAAATCCAGGTGAAGAAACTTCGTATGTATTGGCCATAGCAATTGATGAAACTGGTGGTAATTTAGATGAACTGGCTAATAATTACTGCAGTCAGGAATCATTTAATAAATATTTAGCTGAAAATAAAGAATTCTGGAAAGAAAAACTGGATACAGTCCAGATAGGTTCTGGTGACACTGAATTTAATAATTGGATGAGATGGGTTACATTGCAGCCGATTCTTAGAAGAATTTATGGTTGTTCTTTCCTGCCAAGCCATGATTATGGTCGTGGCGGTAGAGGCTGGAGAGATCTCTGGCAGGACTGTCTGGCCTTGCTTTTAATGGAACCAGAACCAGTAAGAGAACTATTATATAATAACTTCTCTGGTGTCAGAATTGATGGCAGTAATGCGACAATCATAGGTTCTGAACCAGGTGAATTTAAAGCAGATAGAAATAATATTAGGCGGGTCTGGATGGATCATGGAGCCTGGCCATTTTTAACAACCAAGCTTTATATCGATCAATCAGGGGATTTAGAATTTCTTTTAAGAGACCAAACTTATTTTGAGGCTGGCAGTAAATTATTAGATAAAGATAATAATATCTATCAGGGGAATATTATAGAGCATTTTCTTGTCCAGCATTTAACCCATTTCTTTGGAGTTGGCGATAATAACAACTTCCTTTTAAAGAATGGTGACTGGAATGATGGTTTAGATATGGCAGCAGATAAAGGTGAAAGTGTTGCTTTTACAGCTCTATATGGGAGTAATCTACTTGAACTTGCAGATTTATTAAAAAACCTGAAGGAGAAAGAGTCAATAGATAATATTGAGCTGGCAAAAGAGCTTTTAATTTTACTTGATACAATAAATTCTGATGCAGACTATGATTCAGTAGAGTATAAGACACAACTTTTAGATGAATATCATAATCTCTGTCAATCCGGAATTTCAGGTCAGAAGATTAAAGTTTCAATTAATAATCTTATAAGTGATTTAGGGTCTAAAGGTAGCTGGATTATGGAACACCTCAATAGAAATGAATGGCTTGAAAATGAAGCTGGTTTCAACTGGTATAACGGCTATTACGATAATGATGGTCAGAGACTTGAAGGAGATCATCCTAAAGGAACAAGAATGACCCTGACAGGCCAGGTCTTTCCGATTATGGCAGGTGTACCAGAAGATCAAAAGATTGAAAAGATTATTAATTCAGTTGATCATTATTTGAAGGATAAATCAGTGGGAGGATATCGCTTAAATACTGATTTTAAAGAGGTTAAGATTAATCTTGGTAGATTATTTGGTTTTGCCTATGGCCATAAAGAAAACGGTGCTATGTTTAGCCATATGGCTGTTATGTATAGCCATGCTCTCTATAAGCAGGGTTTTGCCAGTGCCGGTCATGAGGTCATAGATTTAATCTATCAGCATTGTAAAGATTTTGAGACCAGTAGAATTTATCCTGGTATCCCTGAATATATCAATCAGCGAGGGCAGGGGATGTATCATTATCTTACTGGTAGTGCCAGCTGGCTGCTATTGACAATGGTTACAGAAATTTTTGGTGTTAGAGGGCAATTAGGTGATCTGGTTTTAGATCCAAAATTAGTCCCTTCTCAATTTGATCAGGACGGTAAGGCTGGAATCGGAACTATCTTTGCTGATAAGTTCTTGAATATTGTCTATTGTAATGAAAAAAAATTATCTGTAAGAGATTATGAAATTAAAGAGATTAAATTAAATGATCAGCAAGTTGATTATCAGATTAAGGATGGTTATGCAGTTATTACTCGAGAAATTATACATGAGTTGGATAGCAGCAAAAAAAATCAAATAAATGTAGTTTTAAGTTAAAAAAGTAATCTATCAGGAAAGTGATAATATGAAAATGGATGAGACATTACTTGAAATTAAAACTTATAATAAGGAAGGCTATAGGCCAGTTATTGATTATGATAGCTGGCGTGTAGCTATTTTAAATTACTGTGATGAACTACTTCCAGAAAATATTACTAAGCTGCAGAGACATGATGAAACAGATGAAGTTTTTGTTCTATTAAAGGGGAAATGTATTCTTTTTCTTGGGGAAGGGGAAGAAGAAATCTCAGAAATATATACTCAGTCAATGGAACCATTTAAACTTTATAATGTTAAGAAATCAGTCTGGCATAGTCATACTTTAAGTGAGGATGCCATGGTTCTTATTGTAGAGAATAAAGATACAACCGATGCAAATTCCCCGGAAATTGAACTAAGTAAAAGTCAGCGCAAAAAATTAATCGAACTTACAGACAACTTAATTTAAGTTACTTCAGGAGGTTATAAAGAATGAAAGAAGAATATCAGTTGAATGATCAGGGTCATTTTATAATTAAAAACTACCAGAATAAAAAGACATTTGCTAGTTTTTTGCCTGGCATAGCCGGCAAATTTGGTATCCCAATCTGGGCATTCTATGTAAATAGAGGCCAGGGTATCGCCAGCTTCGGTTCCGAAAATAAAGATAGCTCGATTATGGAATTCTATCCAGCAAATAAATCTTACCAGAATGTTGCGACTAAGGGTTTTCGAACTTTTTATAAATTTAAAGATAAGAAAGAAAAAATCTATGAACCCTTTAGAGGTTTAAATGAAAACATAAAAACTGAAATGGAAATTGCTCCCCATGCTTTAACAATTAAAGAAATTAATCAAAAATTAGAACTTAAAACAGAGGTTATTTATTTTATCCTGCCTAACGAGAACTTTGGCAGTTTAGTCAGAAGAGTCCGAGTAAAGAATCTCTCCAACAAGACTCAAAATATAGAGATCCTTGATGGCATGCCAATCTTAGTTCCTTATGGAATTGAACATGGAGCATTAAAAGACGTAAGCCAGACTATTTCAGCCTGGTCAAAAGTCTATGGTTTCAAGGATAAAACTCCATTTTATCGCCTTAGAGCTTCTTCTGAGGATGATCCTGAGGTTAAAAAGATGACTTCCGGTAATTTTTATCTAGCCTTTGCTGGCAGTGCTGACAAAAAGCGATTATTAACTCCTCTTGTCGATAGAGATGTTATTTTTGCCGAAAAGACTGGCCTGGAAGAACCTCTTGGCTTTAAAAGAGAAGAATTAGCAGATTATCAGGGTGAACAGATCCTGGAAAACCGCTTCCCAGCAGCTATGTCAGCAGTCAATTTAAGATTAAAACCTGCTGAAACAGTAGAGATCGATTCAGTTTTCGGCCATCTAGCCGATCAGTCCAGACTAACTGAAATTAAAGATAAAGTTATGGCTGAAAGCTATCTGGATACAAAGGAGGCTGAAACAGAAAAGATACATAAATATTATGGTGATAATATTTTTACTGTAAGCGGCAATTCAAAACTAGATGCCTATAGCAGCCAAACCTTCCTAGATAATCTTCTTAGAGGTGGTTTCCCGATTTCTCTCGGAGAAAAGGGAAATAAAACTACCTACCATATCTTCTCCAGAAAACATGGTGATTTAGAAAGAGATTATAATGAATTCCTATTAGAACCTACTTATTATTCTCAGGGTAATGGAAATTATCGGGATGTCAATCAGAATAGGCGTTCAGATATTTTCTTTAATCCAGAAGTTAAAGAGGATAATATTAAAGTTTTTGCCAATCTGATTCAAGCTAATGGCTATAATCCACTGGTTATTGAAGGAACTAAATTTATTATCTCAAGTCAGGAAGCTAAAGCTAAAATAGAAAAACAGCTTGGTTCAATAGATAGCTCTAAGCTCCTAAAAAGGCTGGAAGAACCATTTACACCTGGTCAGATAGCTGTCTTTATTAAAAATCATAATATAGAAATTAAAATAGATTTAGAAGAATTTATCGATCTGGTAATAGCCAATTCCCAGTCCTGGACTGAAGCCAAATTCGGAGAAGGTTACTGGATCGATCATTGGACTTATAATCTAGATTTAATTGAAAATTATCTGGCAGTCTATCCAGATAAAGAGTTAGAATTACTCTTTAGTGATAGGACCTATACTTTTTATGATAATTATGTAAAAGTCTTACCCAGGACTCATAAGTATCAGCTGACTAAGAATGGACCCCGCCAGTATGATGCCCTTAAAGAAGATGCTAATAAAAAAGCAGAGATAGAAAATAGGGAGAAATTTCCTTATTATCTGAGGGTAGAATCTGGAGAGGTCTATTATACAGGACTGGCTACCAAACTATTGACTCTTGTGATTAATAAAATATCAACTCTGGACCCAGCAGGCACAGGTATTGAGATGGAAGCCAATAAACCTGGCTGGTATGATGCCTTAAATGGGCTCCCAGGTCTCTTTGGTTCGTCAATAGCAGAGACGATGGAACTCTTAAGGCTGGTAGAATTTCTGAAAGATAAGCTTAATAATCTGTCAAGCCAGATAGATTCAATAAAATTACCTGAAGAGCTGGCAGGTTTTTATCAGCAAATAGATAAGATTTTACAGGAATGGGAAGAGAATCAGAATGACTTTAGCTACTGGCAAAAGGCTAGCACTGCCAGAGAAGATTATCGGAGCAGGGTTTTTGACTGTCTTTCTGGAGAAGAAAGTTTAAAAGATATAAGTGAAATCCAGAAGTTCTTAGCTAAAGCTAAAAGAAAATTAAATGCTGCAGTTGAATCAGCCAGAGAAGATTCAGGTTTATACACAATGTATTATTCCTATGAAGCAGTGGATTATGAAAAGACTGGAGAAATGTCAGCAAAGGGTTTACCATTACTGGATGTAAAAGAATTTAAACAGAATAGGCTGCCAGCATTTTTAGAAGGTCAGGTAAGAGCCATGAAAGTTTTAAAATCTAAAGACCAGGCCATAGAACTCCATAAAAGTGTTAAGGCCAGTGAGCTTTATGATCAACCTCTTAAGATGTATCGGGTCAATGAAAGTCTATCAGATCAGTCTCATGAAATAGGTAGGGCCAGGGCCTTCAGCCCAGGTTGGCTGGAAAATGGTTCGATCTGGCTTCATATGGAATATAAATACCTCTTAGAGCTGATTAAATCAGAACTTTATGAAGAATACTATCAGGCTATAGAGGGGGCTTTGGTTCCATTTCAGAATCCTGAAAGATATGGTCGGAGTATCCTGGAGAATAGTTCATTTATCTTAAGTAGTTTAAATAATGACAGTAAAAACCATGGTCGGGGCTATATTGCCAGATTAAGCGGCTCAACAGCTGAATATCTTCATATCTGGTCTCTAATGGCCTTTGGTCCTCAGCCTTTTAAAGTTAGTGATGGCGAGCTTATTTATTCACCAGAACCAGTATTAAAGTCTGATCTATTTACCAGTGAGAACAGGAAGGTCAGGCTACAGGTTACTGAAACCGAAGCTGAAGAGATTGAAATACCTGAGAATTCATTTGCCCATCGTTTTTTAGGACATACCCTTATTGTTTATCATAATCCAGAGCGGAAGAATACCTTTGGACCAAATAAAGCTGAAATAGTTAGATATATAGTCACAACTGAACGAGGCACAGAAATTAGTGTAGAAGCAACTGATATTAAAGGGGAGCTTGCCCATCGTATTAGAGACAGGGAAATTAAAAAAATTGATATTTTCTTAAACTAAAAAGAATCAAAATGAGGTGAAAACAATTTCTAAATATATAAAAGTTATTGAAACAGCAAGAGATTCAGAATCCAGACTTACTGAGAAAGAAAGTCTGCAATTTAATGATTTTGAAATAATAAACAGTAATAAACCAGTAATAGAGCTTGATAGTTCAAAGAAATACCAGGAGATTTTAGGCTTTGGCGGAGCCTTTACAGAAGCTGCAGCTCATACACTCTTGCAGATATCTGCTGATAAGCGTAAAGAAGTTATCGAAAGCTATTTTAATTCAGATACAGGTCTTGGTTATTCTCTGGGCCGAGTCCATATCCATAGTTGTGACTTTGCCTTAGAAAACTATACCTATGTTGAAGAGAATGATGATAAGCTTGAGACCTTTGATATATCAAGAGATAAAGAGAAAATCATCCCATTAATAAAAGACGCTATTGCAGAAAGAGGAGATAAGCTTAAGCTGCTGGCATCTCCCTGGAGTCCTCCGGCCTGGATGAAGACTAATAATGAAATGAATAATGGAGGAAAACTACTTCCAGAATATCGAGAGACCTGGGCAAGATATTTTACTAAATTTATTAAAGCTTATGGCGGTAAAGGTATTGATATCTGGGGAATAACAGTCCAGAATGAACCTGAAGCCGTTCAGACCTGGGATTCCTGCATTTATACTCCAGAAGAAGAGCGGGATTTTGTCAAACATTATCTCGGCCCGATTATGGAAAGAGAAGATTTAGAGGATGTAAAGATTTTAATCTGCGACCATAATCGGGATATTATAGTTAAGAGAGCTTCAGCAGTCTTTTCAGATAGAGAGGCAGCCAGTTATGTCTGGGGTACGGCATTTCACTGGTATGTCAGCGAAGAATTTGAAAATGTTGGCAGGGTTCATGAACTTTTTCCAGACAAGCATCTCTTATTTACAGAAGGCTGCCAGGAAGGAGGTGTTAAATTAGGAGAATGGTTTACCGGCGAGAGATATGGCCGGAATATAATTGGCGACTTAAACAATTGGACTGAAGGTTATTTAGACTGGAATCTGGTCTTAAATGAAAAAGGAGGCCCTAACCATGTCGGCAATTACTGCGATGCTCCAATAATAACTGACACAAATGAAGATAAGATTCATTATAATAGTTCATATTATTATATTGGCCATTTCAGTAAATTTATTAAACCAGGAGCCAGAAGAATCGCCTGGAACTCTGAGTTAGATGACCTGGATATTACAGCCTTTGAGAATTCTGATGGCAGTATTGCTCTTGTTGTAATGAATGAGACTGAAAGAGACCATCAATTTATCTTGAAAGAAGGTAGCTCTGGAGTGGAAATAGAAAGCCTGGCCCATTCAATTAAGACAATAATTATTTAAAACGATATTGTTAGATATTAAGAAGTATTAAATCTTAAAAGGAGGAGAAAACTATGAGTATAATTAAAGAAAAATCTACAAGAGGTAATTTGATATTAACCTTTGGAGTATTGGTGATAGCTGTATTTTTAACATTAAGTTTTACAGCTACTGTCCAGGCAGATAATTTACTAGGAAACCCAGACTTCAGTCAGGACTTTTACACAGCTGAAGATGATCTGGAAGAAGAAGGAACAGGAAATTTTGATACCTTAAATAATTGGCTTTATCTTGAGGAAAATGTAGAAGCATCAGCTACAATTGAAAAACAAATGTTTAGAGTAGATATTGATGATGGAGGTATTAATACCTGGTCTGTTCAGCTTTTACAGGCACCAATTACAATTGAAAATGGCTATAGGTATAGAGTAGAATTCGATGCAAAAGCATCTAAAGATAGAGAAATGGAAGTTAAGGTCGGTGGAACTGCTGATAGAGGTTGGTCGTCATATAATAGCGATGCAGGAGAAACAGGACAATCAGATGGTTATTTAGTTGATTTAACTACTGAAATGAAGAGCTATGATTTTGAATTTGTTATGACAGCTTCAACTGATGATTTAGCAAGATTTGAGTTCCAACTTGGAGCTGATGAAGGTAACATCTCTTTGGACAATGTAAAATTATATAAAATTGGTGAAGAAGATTTAGGTGATATGCCAGATCCAGATAAAAAAGAATGGGTCTATGATAAAGAATACTTCTTTATTTTCAATCTTGCAGTTGGAGGTAATTGGCCTGGATATCCAGATGAGACAACAGAATTTCCTCAACAGATGGAAGTAGATTACATTCATGTTTATGATGAAGATGGAGAGCTTCATTGGAAAGATGAATTTGATGGCGATGATATAAATCAAGATTATTGGACCTATGAAGTTGGAAACGGTCATGAACAGGGCATTCCTGGCTGGGGAAATAATGAGCTTCAATATTATACAGAAGGTGATAATGCCTGGATTGAAGATGATAAATTAGTTATTGAAGCAAGAGAAGAAGAAATCAGTGATGAATATGGAAGTTATGATTATACTTCAACTAGAATGATAACTAAAGATAAAGTTCATATGGAATATGGAAAAGTAGAAATTAAAGCTAAAATGCTTGAAGGACAGGGAATCTGGCCTGCTTTATGGATGTTAGGAGCAGATATTGCAGAAAACCCATGGCCTGGCTCTGGCGAGATTGATATCATGGAATATTTAGGTCAGAATACTGATGAAGTGCATGGTACTATTCATGGCCCCAATCATTATGGTGGCGGAGGAATCGGGAGTTCATATACTTTAGAAGAAGGTAATTTCAATGATGAATTCCATATCTTTGCTTTTGAATGGGAAGAAGATGAAATGCGCTGGTATGTTAATGATGAGCTATTCCATGTAGTAGAAAGAACAGCAGATAATGAGGTAAATAAAGTGGAAGTTGGTGAAGAAATAGATTATACTGAGAATGAAATTGTGAATGGTGATTTTAGTTCAGCAATAGTTGATGATATGGATGGCTCACCTGACAACTGGTATGTCTGGGCCGGTGAAGGTGGAGCAGTCGGCGATTATGGTGTTGAAGATGGTGAGTTCAAAATTGAGATAACAGAGCTCGGTAATGAGATCTGGGCAATTCAGTTTGCACAGTTCTTAAAATTAACTCCTGGAGATTATAAGATATCTTTTGAAGCAAGAGCTGATGAACCAAGAGATATTATTGCAATGGTTCAGGAAGATGGTGGTGCCTGGACTGTTTATGGCGAAAAAACTGCAAAATTGGGCACAGAAATGCAAGAATATACTTTTGATGTGTCTTTAGAAGAAGAGGATATTCCCAGGTTTTTATTTTCATTAGGTGCAACTGAAGCTGGAGATACAACTACAGTTTATTTTGATAATGTAGAGCTTGAAAAAATTAATTAGCTTTTAAATAGAGAGGAAAGGGTAAATATATGACTTATATTCCAGATGAAAAAAGATATGATAAAATGAAATACAACAGGGTCGGCAAGAGTGGCTTAAAGCTTCCAGTTGTATCTTTAGGTCTCTGGCATAATTTTGGTCACTTTGATACATTTGCTAATAGCCGGGAATTAGTGCAGACAGCTTTTGATGCTGGCATTACCCATTTTGACCTGGCCAATAATTATGGGGTTCCCCCAGGGTCTGCTGAAGAGACCATGGGCAGAATCTTAAAAGAAGATTTAAATAGTTATAGAGATGAATTAATTATTTCAACTAAAGCTGGATACGGAATGTGGCAAGGTCCTTATGGTGATGGCGGTTCAAGGAAATATCTAATTTCCAGCCTGAACCAAAGCCTTAAAAGGCTCGATCTAGATTATGTTGATATCTTTTATCATCATAGACCAGATCAGGAGACTCCAGTTGAGGAATCGATGCTGGCTTTAGATACAATTGTTAGACAGGGTAAAGCTCTATATGTCGGGATTTCTAACTATGGTCCAGAGGAGACTGAGAAGGCGTCTAAAACATTAGATGAGTTAGGTACACCATATATTATTCATCAGCCAAGCTATTCTATCTTTAATCGTACAATTGAAGATAAATTACTACAAGTTATAAAAGATAATAGTATCGGCACAATCGTCTTCTCTCCACTGGCCCAGGGGCTATTAACAGATAAGTATTTAGATGGAGTTCCTGCTGATTCCAGGGCAGCCAGCTCCAGCCAGTTTCTAAATGATTCTGATATTACTGAAGAGAAATTAAATAAAATCAGAAGTCTAAATGAAATAGCAGAAACAAGAGGCCAGTCACTGGCCCAGATGGCTCTAGCCTGGGTCTTAAGAAGAGAAGAGATAACTTCAGTACTGGTTGGAGCAAGTAAACCGGCTCAGATTAAAGAGAATGTCAAAATAGTTGATAATTTACAGTTTGCAAGCGATGAACTGAATCAAATAGATAAAATTTTACAACAGGGGGCATAAAGGCATGTTGAGAAAACTAGGAAAGACAGGAATAGAAGTTTCTGAAGTAGGCTTTGGAGCCTGGCAGCTTGGCAATATCAGAGAAGATGGTTCAACTGGCCAGGATGCAGTTAGTCTAGTTCAGAAGGCGATAGAATTAGGCTGCAATTTTTTTGATACAGCCCCTAATTATGCTGGTGGTAACAGTGAAAAACTATTAGGGAAAGCATTAAAGAATAAGCGGGAAGAGGTTGTTATCAATAGTAAATTTGGCCATTCGCCTGATGATGTAATTGATTTTGATTCAAGTCTAATCAGGGATTCAGTTGCAGGAAGTCTTAAGCGCCTACAGACTGATTATCTTGATTCAGTTCTATTGCATAATCCTCCTTTTGAAATACTGGAGGGTAAAACAGATCATTTTGATATTCTGGAAGAACTAAAATCAGAGGGTAAGATAAAGGCCTATGGGGCTTCAGTCGATACTAGCAAAGAGATCTTTGCTTTATTAAATAATACAGAGGCTGAAGTCATTGAAATCATGTTCAATATTTTTCATCAGGAGCCCTTGAAAGCATTTGCGGAGGCAAACAATAAAGGTGTTGGACTGATTGTAAAAGTTCCTCTAGATTCTGGCTGGTTAACAGGTAAATATGATGCCAGCAGTAATTTTACTGGAATCAGAGAAAGATGGTCAGATGCTGAGATTAAAAGACGGGCAGAATTAGTCGAAGATGTCAGAGAGATAAAAGCTGAAGATACTAGCATGGTCCATGAAGCTATCAGTTTTATCCTTTCTTATCCTGAAATATCAACAGTTATCCCAGGTGTAAGAAATAAGAAGCAGTTAAACCATAATCTAGCTGCCAGAGAGCTTAGCATGGATGAAGACAAGTTAAAGCAATATGAAAAATTGTATAATGATAAGATTAAAGATAATCCACTAAATTGGTAAAATAAAATCTAATAGCAAATTATTTAGCCCTTTTTACGAGGGCTATTTTTTTAACAATTTCCAAAAGATTCTTTACTAGATAGGGGAAGGTGTGTGTGCACAAAGCTGCACCTATAGAAATCATGTCACCTATTGTTTTTCACAAATAT